>JBLHNW010000027.1:0-17083 GCA_047622205.1 Paraglaciecola sp. | reverse complement strand
GTCCGCATCGCTGTCGATCTCCCTGGGTACTACGAGGACTCAGTATACACTGGAGCTTACGATCTGCGTTCTGTGACCTGGGCCGACTATGACAATGACGGAGATCTGGATCTCCTTATTCCCTCGATCTTTGACTTTGATACATACACCTTCCGCACAACGTTGATGCGTAATGATGGCTCCGACGGAACGGGGGGCTGGCTGTTCACCGACTCCGGAGTATTGCTCGACAACACTGTGCACGCCCAAACGGTCTGGGCTGACAATGATGGTGACGGCGACCTTGATCTCTTTATGGCTAATATCGATAATTTTACACGAGAAGGTTTTGTGAGAACCTATCGAAACGATGGAGGTAGCTTTGTCAGTGAGCAACCGCTAGGCAGCCTCAGCATCGAGTACGGACTTGGTGACTGGACAGATTATGACCAAGATGGAGATCTTGATATCATGGTGGTCGGTCGTATCGAGGAAACTGATGGCAGTGGTAACAACGTCCTGCGTATTTACAACAATACGGACGGTGTGTATCTACCGAACACCATTATCCAGTCGGATTTATTTCCATGGCTCGATCTTCACGCGGCGACCTGGGCTGATTATGATTCTGATGGCGACGTGGACATCCTTGTAACAGGGACCGGCATCGGAGAAAGTAATATTGAGGGGAGGTCTGAGATATACATTAATGACGGCGGCGAGTTCTATCCACTTGGCCGCGCTCTTCCGGCCCCAATTGGTTCGGTCGGACGCGGCGGCAGCTTCACCTGGTTCGACGTCGATGGAGATGGCGATCTCGATTACTTTGTCGCCGGCGCTTATTATGTTCCTAATGGAAACAACTCTGTTGCAGCGGAGATGCATCTGTACCTAAATGATGCAGTAGAAACGAATGCTGCACCAGAAGAGCCGCTGGCTTTGATTGCAAGCACAGCAGGAAACGAGGTGACTCTCTCCTGGGACGCTGCTTTAGACGACCATACTCTTTCGCCAGCGCTCACTTACGAACTAGTAGTGCGTCCAGTAGCGGCTGAAACTGACTCATCTGCTAAACGCCGTCTGCCTGAGCCAGGCAATGTAAGTGCAGTTACGAGTTGGGAGTTACGAGGGCTATATGATGGAGACTACAGCTGGTCGGTACAAGCAGTCGATTCTTCTTTTAACGGCAGTGCTTTGGCAACAGGCAACTTCAGTATAAACCCAGTCAATCCGATAAGTGGAACTTTGTCCGGGGCGCGTGGGCGTAATGCTCAGTGCCGTAATCTCAGCACTGGACAGATGGTCAACACAGCCATCCGTAATTCGATATGGGATTGTACGAATGTCGGACTGAACGCTTTAGAAAGAGAAAGAGTGCAGGTGAGCTTGAACATGCGCGCATTAACTGAGGGCCCAATTGCAGGAACAGTGACGGGTTTTCAACTTAACGGCGGCCGCTGTCTTAACTTAACAACAGGTGTGAGCGCTTCGTTGAGCATCGATGGTGAAGGTTGGGACTGCTCCTCGCTGGCGACAATGGGAAATGAAAATCTGCGTGTGATACTTACTGGGCTCGCGACTCCCTAGCTTTTTCTGGAAGTGAAGTGGACATCAGATGTGCTTAGGATACGAGAATTTACAAATCAACCCTGCGCAATAATGCGCAGGGTTGGATTTTCGATTTAAGCCTTTATTTAATAAACAGCATTTCCTGATACTTGGGCAGTGGCCAATATTCATCTGCCACTAGTCCTTCTAATGCATCGGCTGACGTGCGCACTTCAAGCATCAAGGGACAAATTGTTTTAGCGCAGAATGTCATATGCGCTTCAACTGAGTCAAAATCATGTTGGTCGATGGTGTCGCTTAGCTTACTTAGTGAACTCATCATAGAATTCGTCAATGACACCAGCGTCTCTAAGTCACCTTTGTCCAGAGCAATACCAATTCCAGCTAAGCTAGAATTGGTTGCCGATAGCTCAGCAATATACTTCACTGCGGCAGGATAAATTTTGGTTTTAGCAATGTCTTTGACTAACTTTGCTTCTACTTCAATGGATAAGATATATTGCTCTGCATACACTTCAAAGCGACTTAAAAGTTCTTCAGGGCTTAGTACTCCTGTACTTTTAAATAATTCAATCACAGCCTCATCTTTGAAGTAAGGCAGCGCTTCAGCAGCAGTAGGAATATTCTTCAAACCGCGCTCTTCAACCGCAATTTTGTGCCATTCTGCGGCATAACCGTCACCACCGAAGATCACATTACCATGCAATTCCATTAACTCTTTCAAGACCAAAATGACGGCAGTGGTTCTATCATTGTCTTTTAATGCGGTCTCTAGTTTTCCTGCAACCCAGTCAAGAGAGTCAGCCAACATGGTATTCATCGCAACCAATGGACCTGATACAGATTGTGAAGAACCTACTGCACGAAATTCAAAGCGGTTACCCGTAAAGGCAAATGGAGAAGTTCGATTACGGTCGCCTGGATCGCGTTCAAATTTTAGTATTTGTGATAACCCAAGATCCATTAAACCGCCCTTGGCTTTTTCGAGTAATTTGCCAGCCTTAATGTCTTCAAACACACTTTCAAGCTGTTCACCTAGATAAACAGACAAGATGGCCGGAGGTGCTTCATTTGCACCAAGACGATGGTCATTAGCAGCTGAGGCTATAACTGCCCTCAATAGTGGACCATGAAGATGCACACCGCGAATTACTGCACCACAAAACAGTAAGAAGTTAAGATTGTCGTGAGGTGTACTGCCCGGATCTAATAGGTTTCCTTGTGTCGCATTACCCACCGACCAGTTGACGTGTTTGCCTGAGCCATTTACCCCAGCAAAGGGTTTTTCATGTAATAAACACAAAAATCCGTGCTCTTTGGCAGTACTTTTCATCAAGGTCATTAGTAATTGTTGATGATCAGCTGCGACATTGGCCGCTTCAAAGTAAGGCGCAATTTCAAATTGTCCCGGTGCAACTTCATTGTGATGGGTTTTGGCCGGTATACCTAGATGATACAATTTGTCTTCAAAGTCTTGCATAAAGACCTGGACACGAGCTGGAATAGCGCCAAAGTAATGATCATCAAATTGTTGCCCTTTAGCTGGAGCGGCACCAAAAAGAGTCCTTCCCGCCAGTAATAAATCGGGGCGGCTGTTTGCAAAATTTTCATCGATCAGAAAGTATTCTTGTTCTGCGCCACAACTCGAATTTAGCGGAGCAATATTATCTTCACCCATTAAAGCCAATACTTTCTGGCCAGCTTTGTTCATGGCAGCGTTTGAACGCAACAGCGGAATTTTTTTATCTAACGCTTCTCCGGTCCAGGACATAAAGACACTAGGGATCATCAGAGTAGAGCCATTGTCGGTATGCATCACATAGGCAGGACTAGTAGGATCCCAAGCAGTATATCCACGTGCGGCATTGGTCATACGCAAACTACCGTTCGGGAAAGATGAACCGTCAGGCTCACCTTTTATTAGCAAACTCCCGGTAAATTCAGTTATTGCATTACCGTCTGGATTGGTAATGATAAAACCATCATGCTTTTCAGCGGTAATATTGGTCATGGGGTAAAAGATATGAGAGAAAAATTTCACACCTTTTGACATCGCCCAATCTTTCATCGCCGCCGCCACCACGTCGGCCGTCGCGGGGTCAAGAGGAGCGCCTGTCTGAACAGTATTTCGCATAGCTTTAAAGGCGCTTTTTGACAAAGCTTCTTCCATGGCGGCTAAATTAAAAACATCCTTTGCCCATATTTTGTTCAACGATTCAGGCATCTTGCTCTGTTTTGGTTCACGATTCGTAATATGTGCAATAGCTTGTAATCTTGATTGGTTTCCACTCATTATAATTCCTCAGCCTTTTAAAAATGGGGCTAAACTTTCTCTGCTTTTGTCCATACAGAAAAAAATTAGTAAGTTTAGGTACAATCAAAGCAACTTCTAGACCGTCTTTGACTGCATCGAGATAATCTAGAGTTAAAGGCAACTAATGAGCGACACTCATGGCAGAAAAAAACGAGCATGTAAAACCGATAGGAGGTATTCGGCGTGAATTGCTTAATAGATAAGTGAATTATTCACCGTAAAGATGTATGAATGGGATTTTAACGAGGCTTTATATAACTTTGCGTTGTGCCTATTAATAATGCCTTATGAGGCTTAAGAAACAGGTGATGACAATCAGAGAAAACCGAAAACCATTGCTGTCACCAAAATCGACTATGGTATTGAACGAACACTTTACGGTGAGTGACTCATTATTCATTCTCCTTAAACTTGCCAATCCATTAAGACTGTATCTGTGTTCTGTTACCGTAGTAGGTTCCGCAGCTCGATCTTAAAAATTACTGATGCCGCCCGCAAAAATTGGAAAGCCGACACAACCCGCTATTTTTGTTAACTGTTAATTATTTGTAATTTCTTATCCCCTTTAGTTCTACCTCACATGCTCTTTATTTTCTCATTGTCGTTGTATCATCCAACACAGTTATGTAGTTGCTAGAGTAAAGAAATGAAAAAAATTGAAGCTATTATCAAACCGTTCAAACTTGATGATGTCAGAGAAGCTCTAAGTGAAGCAGGGATCCGCGGTATAACAGTAACTGAAGTGGTTGGTTATGGACGTCAGAAAGGGCATACGGAAACTTATCGGGGTGCAGAATATACAGTCGATTTCTTACCTAAAGTTAAACTCGAAATTGTAATAGCGGACGACCAGGCTGAGCATTGTGTCGAGATTATTCAAGCGAGAGCCAAGACGGGCAAAATTGGTGACGGTAAAATATTTGTTTCTTCTATTGAACGTGCAATTCGGATCCGCACGGGTGAAGAAAATGATGAAGCAATTTAAACCCTAGGCCCATTAACTCTCTTTTTGTTTTTTCAATTTATAGCTAGGAATCCACATGCCCGATATTAATAATGCCATAGCAACTTTAGTCGAAAGTTCTAATACCTATTTCTTACTAATGGGCGCCATCATGGTATTTGCCATGCACGCCGGTTTTGCATTTTTAGAAGTGGGAACTGTCAGGCACAAAAATCAGGTTAACGCCTTAGTTAAAATCATCACCGATTTTGCGGTGTCTTGCCTGGCCTATTTTTTTATTGGCTATTGGGTTGCCTATGATGTGACTTTCTTTAGTTCAGCTGCCTCCCTGGCTGAAAATAATGGCTATGACCTCGTTAAGTTTTTCTTTCTTGTGACATTTGCGGCAGCTATCCCAGCCATTATTTCTGGCGGTATTGCCGAGCGTGCCAGGTTTTATCCTTTTCTCATTGCTTCTGCGCTTATTGTTGCAGTGGTCTACCCTCTCTTTGAAGGCATAGTGTGGAACGGTAATTTTGGACTTCAAGCTTGGCTTAAAGATCTTACTGGAGAGTCTTTTCATGACTTTGCTGGTTCAGTCGTTGTGCATGGGATGGGGGGATGGTTAGCATTGGTAGGGGTCTACATGCTAGGGCTGAGGAGTGGGCGCATTAAAGATAAAAGATTAGTGGCGTTTGCCCCTTCAAACATCCCCTTCTTAGCGCTAGGAACATGGGTTTTGTGTATCGGCTGGTTCGGGTTCAATGTAATGTCGGCACAAACCTTAGATGGTATCAGTGGCTTAGTCGCCGTTAATTCTTTGATGGCCATGGTCGGAGGCATTGTCGCGGCCCTTGTTTTTGGCAAGAACGATCCGGGTTTTGTTCATAATGGCCCGCTCGCTGGCCTCGTTGCGGTATGTGCGGGGTCAGATATTATGCACCCTATTGGGGCTTTAGTCGTTGGCTTGGTCGCAGGTTGGATATTTGTGAAATTATTTACGGTGATGCAGAAGACCCAAACAGTCGATGATGTATTAGGTGTATGGCCCTTGCATGGAGTCTGTGGAGCATGGGGGGGAATCGCAGCCGGTATCTTTGGATTAGAAAAATTGGGTGGACTTGGTGGAGTAAGTTTCAGCGCTCAAGTCATAGGTACCTTGGCGGGCATTATTATTGCGTTGGTTGGCGGTGCTGTCATCTATGGTGTACTAAGCAAATTCATGGGGCTACGACTCAGCCAGGAAGAAGAATATGAAGGCGCGGATTTAACTATCCATAAAATTGGCTCGGTCAATCATGATTGAGTACAACTTACTGCTCTTTCGCCTTCTTCTTATTTGGGATAATAGTAGGCGGTCGACAGAATACGCTTGTTAAATTCGAGAAATAGAAGTTTGTTTGAGTCATTGGCTGTTCATATTTAAATTATTGTATGGCCATTTTGCCAAGGCTGTTGTCTTATTGGCGCTGCTGTACTAATCATTCAGCGGCGAAAAAATATGTGGCATAGTTAATCTGGCGACCGAATAAGAGGTGTTGTGATTGATTTCACAATCGTCTTTTTTACAATAAAAACGCCGTAATTTTTTTAAAGTGGTGAGTCTCCAATAGCTTGCCACGTGATTGGGATTGCAAATTAGCCCAGTTATCCCTATCCAACGAAAATCGTTTGCCGCCTCAGGTTCCACTCAACCGTCTTCTTTATACAAAAATAATCACCGACATTCTGACCGACACTAAAAATTGGCAATTTACTAGCCGATTTAATATACTCGCGCCCTATTTTTTGCTCCGAACTTACGCTTCGATTCGCAATGGAAAATGTCTATGTTTGTTGTATGTGCGTTATATAAATTTGTTACCCTCAATAACTTCGAGGACTTACGTCAACCTTTGCTTGATTTTATGAAGAGCAAGGGAATCAAAGGAACCTTGTTACTTGCCGAGGAAGGCATTAATGGTACTGTCTCTGGCAGCCGTCTAGCCATAGATGAGTTGCTGACTTGGTTAAATGCCGATGAGCGAATCAAACCAATTTCTCACAAAGAATCATTGGATTCTACTCAACCATTTCATCGCACTAAAGTGAAATTGAAAAAAGAGATTGTGACGATGGGTGTAGAGGGGATAGATCCGCGCAAGACTGCGGGTACTTATGTTAAAGCAAAAGACTGGAATGCCTTAATATCTGATCCTGAAGTGACCTTAATCGACACTCGTAATAATTACGAAATCGAAATTGGTACATTTAAAAACGCCCTTAATCCAAAAACGGACTCGTTCCGCGAGTTTCCTCAATATGTAACAGATAATCTCCACCCAGATAAAAATAAGAAAGTGGCGATGTTCTGCACAGGCGGTATTCGTTGTGAAAAATCAACCGCTTACTTAAAAGAACAAGGCTTTGCTGAGGTCTACCATTTAGAAGGTGGGATCCTCAAATATTTGGAAGAAGTGCCTCAAAAGAAAACGTTGTGGGAAGGCGATTGTTTTGTCTTTGATAATCGTGTTGCAGTGAATCATGATCTGCAAAAAAGTGATTATGACCAATGTTATGCCTGTCGATTACCGATTACAGAGGAAGATAAGTTGAGCGAATTTTTTGAACCAGGGGTGAGCTGTCCAAAGTGTCATGGAAACCATTCAGAGGGGCAAATAGCGCGTTTCAGGGAGCGTGAAAAACAGGTCAACCTTGCCCTGCTGCGTAATGAAGCTCATGTTGGGGAAGAAGCTCAAAAAGCGACAAAACAGAGACGTCAGGAAAAAGCTGCAACTCGCAGAGCACAGCGTGAGTCTATGGGTAAATCTAATGGTTAATTTTGTTATCTTTAACGTTTGGTCATTATGCCATGAATATTCAGGTGGTTTGGCTGGAGATAAAGCGGTAAACTTGGCCTAAGTTAATAAGAGTGAATTAAACATGTCAGAACAAGCACCGCTAGCAGCAGAAAAGGTTGCTCAGATACGTAAAGAATTTGATTATTTTGACACTACTAATAGTGGCGAAATCGGCCTAAGAGAGTTTATTGAGTTATTGACAATACTGTCGCCCAAAACCAAGGCTAGCCATGTGCAAGAGGGTTTTGGTTTAATCGATAAGAACAATGACGGTTCGATTGATTTTGATGAATTTTTAGAGTGGTGGCAGCAATCCTGGTGGGAATACTAGCCACTACCTCAGTCGTGATGAAACGATAGCGAAAAAAAGCCCAAACAATTGTTTGGGCTTTTTTGTGATTAATTGGTTTTCATGAGTTGTGTCTATACTCAAAAACCAAAATTATTGGAATTGCATGGCGGCCACAAACAAACGAGTACAGCCACCAAATATACAGTTTCAAGAATGAAGGTTATGAATTTACTCTTGTTTAAACACTAGACCCGCATTTTCGCTTAGACGTTTAATTAATTTATCGCCCATTGCTGGTGCTGTAGTCCATATTCCGCCCTTGGTATCAGGTGCGTCTTTCGCTAAGCATATCGCGCTTTCTGCGATCATTTTGCAGGTAGAGCCATATCCTGGGTCGAGATCTCCAGACACACTGACTTGAATCGTTCGTCCGTCTTTGGCAATCCCGTAAAATAAAGCATCATAGAAGCCGGCTTCTCGCTCTTCTTTACTCGGGCCTTCACCAGGTTTAGGACCACCTTCAGCCATCATGCCTTTGTCACTAGCTATGGCGTTAGCAATCGCTTCACCTTTTTCTCCCGGCCCAGTTATCATCATCTCGTCGTATACAAAGTCTTCTCCGTAGGCGTGTCCGAGAAGGGCGTTAGAGCGATGGATATTACGGGTGTTAATGGCAGCCATCACAAAGGAAGTGACCCAAGTGCCTAAATCTTCATCGAAGTAGGGCTTATTGCCCGAGGGCTGCTTAGGTCCTTGAAATCCGGGTGTTAACGAGAAATGATTCATCAGGCGCTGCATTTCATCAGGGTTATTACGTGCGGAAGCCAAGGTTGCTTTCAAGCTCGCTGCAGTTCCGCCGGAGAAAGTTCCTTTCATTTTTCTGACTCTGCCTTTTACTCTGGGTACCATCGCACCAAGTTGTTGTCTGGCAAGTTGTTGCAGATGATATACGCCCATATCAAAAGGTATGGAGTCAAAGCCACAAGAAAATACTATGCGTGCGCCACTTTGTTGGGCTGTTTTCTCGTGTGCATCAATCATGTAGCTCATCCATACGGGTTCGCCGCATAAATCTACATAGTCGGTGCCAGATTTAGCACATAGTTCGACCAAATCAGAACCATATAGTTGATAGGGGCCAACCGTAGTTAGCACTACTTTGGTACTGTCGACCATCGCTTGCAGTGAGCTTAAATTGCCGGCATCAGCAGTCACTAGCGGAGTGTCTGATGGCGCACCAATTTCATCTCTAACCTGTGCAAGTTTTTCGGCACTGCGACCGGCCATTGCCCATTTCAGGCCACTGTCCCCCGCATATTGCTTGGATAAATACTCTGCTACTAAACGCCCGGTAAACCCGGTGGCTCCATATACGACAACATCAAATTCTTTACTGGCACTCATTTTCAATACCTAAACTTAAGAAATAGTTCTCGATAATAAGACTTATTGAATATCAAATTAATTTATTTGCCTGATAACAAACTATAGCGGTAAGTGATGGTTTTTCGGTATATACCCATGCCAAGTCAAATAGACAGGTTAAGAGCGACTGGCGCCAAGGGGCTGAGTAAGTATAGGTATAAAATTTGTGAAAAATTGAATAACCGAGAAAGGGCATTTAATCGCTGCAAAAAAAAAGAGATAAGTTAAATTATCTCTTTTTCTATTATTAAACTTAGTTTTGTATTAGAAGAAGCTTAGGGAACGGTCACTATTTTGCAGGCGTTGGTTCCACCAACGGTTTCCATCTCATCACCATAGGTCATGACAAATAGATCCCCAGATTCAACTAAGCCTTTTTGTCTGAGAATGTCTATTACGTCGGCCTTTAGTTTACCTGGGTCACTGCCCCGTGAATCGAAAAATACTGGTTTTACACCACGATATAGAGTCATAATATTTAATGTTGTGTCATAGCGCGACAGTGCGTAAATCGGCAGCGACGTGGTTATACGTGACATCAATCGAGGTGTGCTGCCACTTTCTGTTAACGCCACAATAGCTTTTATAGTTTGCAGATGATTGGCTGCGTATACAGCACTCAATGCCAGGGTTTCACTTACCGATGCAAAACTTTCATCCATTCTATGTTTTGAAATCATCACGCTAGGATGAATCTCTGCGCCCTGGCATACTCGCGCCATGGCCAGTACGGTTTCTACTGGGAAATCTCCAGCAGCAGTCTCTGCAGATAACATTACCGCGTCTGTGCCATCTAATACCGCGTTGGCTACATCCATAACCTCGGCACGGGTTGGCATTGGACTGCTGATCATCGATTCCATCATTTGCGTTGCAGTAATAACCACTTTATTCAGTTGACGAGAACGAGAAATAAGCTTTTTCTGTACGCCCACCAATTCAGCGTCACCAATTTCTACGCCTAAATCACCACGCGCCACCATAACTGCGTCTGAGGCTTCGATGATATCGTCGATGGCTTCGTCACTGGCCACCGTTTCGGCTCTTTCTACTTTGGCACAGATCATTGCGTAGCAACCGGCTTGTTCAGCTAAAGAACGTGCATAGCGCAAATCATCGCCGCTACGAGGAAAAGAAATCGCTAGATAATCGACGCCGATTTTTGCTGCAGTTTTGATGTCTTCTTTATCTTTTTCAGTCAATGCTTCAGCTGATAGGCCTCCGCCTAAGCGGTTTATGCCTTTGTTGTTAGACAGTTTTCCGCAAACAGTCACTTCTGTATGGACTTTATTGCCTTGTACTTCGATGACTCGCAATTGAATTCGTCCGTCATCCAATAACAATAAATCGTCCTTGTTTACATCCTGAGGCAATGCTTTGTAATCAATGCCGACAGATTGTTGGTTACCCGAATCACGATCCATATCAGCATCAAGGATAAAATGGTCACCCATACCCAGAATGATTGAACCATCAACGAACTTAGCAACACGAATTTTCGGTCCCTGTAAATCTCCGAGAATACCAACATATTTCCCGAGCTTTTTAGCAGCAGTACGTACTTTGTTTGCTCGCTCAATATGATCTTCAGCGGTTCCATGTGAGAAATTCATTCGCACTACATTGGTGCCAGCATTGATAATGGCTTCAATGCGCTCAACAGTGTCGGTTGCTGGGCCAAGTGTGGCTAAAATTTTTGTTCGTCTCAACATTATTCATTTGCTCTGTAGTTATGCCGCGTTTTAAACCAAGGAGTACCGTATTAACATAGCGGCTTTTGACGAATATTCACTTTCGTCATTCATGTTCATTCTTTAGAATGAATGGTGATAACACAAGCCATATGTAATTTTATTACCAAAAGGGTAGTGTAAATAGATCGGAATGTGAATTTTTTTAACAAAAAAAGGGCATAAAAGCCCTTTTCTGTATTAATTATAAAAGTAACTCATACTTATTCCATAATTTTATCGAATCTAGAACCACGCAAGGTATCTTTCACTTTTTTCAGATTTTCTCTAAATTTATTACCACGTCTGAGAGTAAAACCAGTTGCCAGAATATCTATCAAGGTAAGTTGCGCAATTCGTGAGGCCATCGGCATATACATATCAGTGTCTTCTGGCACCTCCAAGGATAAAACCAAATTGCACTCTTTAGACAGTGGGCTATTTTTTGAAGTAATGCCTACTACTGTCGCGTCATTGCTGCGCGCTATTTGAGCAACTTCAACCATGCTCTTGGTTCGACCAGTATGGGAAATAAGTACTACTACATCGTCTTCACAAGAATTCATACAACTCATGCGCTGCATTAATATGTCTTCAAAGTAGATAACCGGTACGTTAAAGCGGAAAAATTTGTTGAGTGCGTCATGGGCAACCGATGCTGAAGCTCCAAGGCCGAAAAAAGAAATCTTCTGTGCTTGAGTAAGTAAATCAACCACACGGTTTATTGTGTTGACGTCTACTGACTGACGAGCAACCTCGAGTGACGCCATAGTCGACTCAAATATTTTCTTTGTATACTCTTCTGGCCCATCATTTTCATCCACGTGCCTATTTACATAGGGCGTGCCATTAGCTAGGCTTTGGGCTAGATGCAATTTAAAGTCGGGATATCCCTTAGTATCTAAACGTCGACAAAAGCGATTAACAGTAGGTTCGCTTACGTCTGACATCTTAGCAAGAGTGGCAATGCTGCAATGGATCGCTGTTTGTGGATCAGCCAGGATAACTTCGGCTACTTTGCGCTCGGATTTGCTAAACACAGAATTATGCTGGGTTATTTTTTCAAGAATATTCATACGAGTTTTTAAAACTTACTTATAATTATTAAACTCAAGCACTAACATTAACACTGTTGGAGCCACTCTGTGTACAATTGTGTAACTTTTTGACAAAATTAATACTTTTCTGACGAACTAATACCATTAAAGTTACAAAATAATGGCATGGTTCTGGCTAAAAAGTTGTAATTTTACTACATTTAATGGTAAATTTTGTCTATTAATGTAGTGATTGTAGTGATAAACCGAAAAGTTGACGCAATCGTGCATACTTCTAAATATTAAATAGGTTGAAAAAAATGGCGCTGGAAAATTCATTCGAACCTTGTGATTTTGTTCTGTTCGGTACCAAAGGTGACCTGGCACGCAGAAAACTCTTGCCTTCCCTTTATCAGCTCGAAAAATCAAATTTAATACATGCTGAAAGCAAAGTTATTGGTGTAGCCAGATATGATCTCAGTGAAAAAGAATATATTGAGCTGGTCAAAGAAAATATCGAAAAGTTCAGTGGCGAAGTCCTGTGCGAAGAAACCTGGCAGCGCTTTTCTGCCAAATTAGATTATGCCTGCGTAGATATGAAAGATCCCGAGAGCTATAAAGCATTTGCGGAACATGTTGATCCAGGGCGAATTATGGTCTGTTATTTTGCGACACCACCTTCTATTTTTGGCGATATATGTCGAGGTTTAAAAACCGCCGATATAATCGACAAAAGCATGCGAGTAGTATTGGAAAAACCCATAGGCCATGATTTAGAGTCCTCTAAAGTCATCAACGATCAAGTAGCGGAATATTTTGACGAAACCCAGATTTATCGCATCGATCATTACCTCGGCAAAGAAACGGTTCTTAACCTGATAGCCTTACGTTTTGCTAACTCTATTTTTGCTACTAATTGGGATCACAACTGTATTGATCACGTGCAAATTAGTGTAGCAGAGTCAGTGGGGATTGAAGGACGCTGGGGCTATTTTGATGAAGCGGGCCAAATGCGCGACATGGTGCAGAATCATTTGTTGCAGATTTTGACATTGATTGCCATGGAGCCGCCAGCCAATCTTGATGCAGACAGTATTCGAGACGAAAAGCTCAAAGTTCTTAAGGCTTTGCGTCCTATTGATTCGACTAACGTACGCGAGAAAACCGTACGCGGCCAATATGTTAGCGGTTTTGTTAAAGGTCAGGAAGTGCCTGGATATCTAGATGAACCAGATGCTAACCAAAACAGCGAAACTGAGACCTTTATTGCTTTGAAGGTGGAATTGGATAATTGGCGTTGGGCTGGTGTGCCATTCTATTTGCGAACAGGTAAACGTCTGCCCAGTAAAACCAGTGAAGTGGTGATTTTTTTCAAACGTCAACCACACAACTTATTTAAGGACAGTTTCACTAAATTGCCCGCTAACAAATTGTTGATTCGCTTGCAGCCTGACGAAGGTGTGGAAGTAACTGTTATGAACAAGGTTCCTGGTTTAACTGGAACAGGTTCAATGGATTTACAGAAATCTAGACTCAACCTGAGTTTCTCTGACACTTTCAAAGACGAACGTATTGCGGATGCCTACGAAAAGCTGTTATTGGAAGTTATGCTGGGTAATCAGGCCTTGTTTGTACGTCGTGACGAAGTTGAAGCGGCATGGAAATGGGTCGACGGCATTCTGGCTGCATGGAAAGGCAGCAACGAACCGCCGGAACCTTATCAGGCCGGAACATGGGGACCTGTAGCATCAATTGCGCTCTTGGCTCGCGAAGACCGCGCCTGGTATGAAAGCAGAATAGGTAGAAAATAAAATGGCATTACAACAAACGAAGTTTGCAACCGCAGAACACCTTAATAGTAGTTTTGCACGACGTATTGGCCAGTTACTAAATGCTGGAATTGAAGAAACCGGCAGGGCTAGCCTAGTGGTTTCAGGTGGCAGGACTCCTGCTGCTTTATTTGATGCACTATCGAGAGCTAATGTTGATTGGCAAAATGTGGATATTAGCTTAGTGGATGAACGCTGGGTTGATGTTGAGGATGATGCCAGTAATGAAAAAATGCTGCATAAAACCTTACTCAAAAACAGGGCTTCTGTAGCCAATTTTATTGGTTTAAAAACACCTCATACTGATGCAACTGATGCGGTTGAGCAATGCACCATTAATTTGGCACAAATGCGCACTCCTTTTGACGTATTGATCTTAGGTATGGGTGAAGATGGTCACACTGCATCATTGTTTCCTTGCTCTGCTGAGGTGGCTCAGGGGCTGGATTTGGATTCCGGTAATTCCTATATTGCGGTTCAACCTACCACAGCTCCTAATCAGCGAATGTCTTTAACTTTGCCAGCCTTGCTTAACAGTAAGAATATCTTTTTGCATCTGACCGGTGCAAGTAAAAAGCAGGTGATGGAACAAGTTATTGCCGGTGACGATGAAGCCGCAATGCCTATCCGTGCTTTGATAAATAACGCCCCAGTCGAACTTATGTGGGCACCCTAGGAGATAAATATGAATTCGCTTATTCAAGATGTGACAGCGCGTATCATTGAGCGCAGTCAGGATTCGCGCAAAGCGTATTTGCGTAAAATAGAAAACGCCCGTTTGCAAGGTCCACATCGTGGCGTGTTGTCATGTGGTAATTTAGCCCACGGTTTTGCGGCTTGCGGCACAGAAGATAAAGCTGACTTACGCAGTATGACCAAATCCAACATTGCGATTGTTTCTTCATACAACGATATGTTATCGGCCCATCAGCCTTATGAGGCTTACCCTGCATTGCTAAAGAAAGCAATTGCTGAAGTGGGTAGTGTGGCTCAATTTGCTGGTGGCGTACCGGCTATGTGTGACGGTGTTACCCAGGGTAATCCGGGCATGGATTTAAGCCTAATGAGTCGTGACGTCATTGCTATGTCAACGGCAGTGGCCTTGTCCCATAACATGTTTGATGGAACATTAATGCTGGGTATCTGCGATAAAATCGTGCCCGGCTTATTACTAGCAGCACTCAGTTTCGGGCATTTACCAACGGTATTTGTGCCCGCTGGACCCATGCCTTCAGGCTTACCAAATAAAGAGAAGGCCCGTATTCGCCAGGCTTATGCTGAAGGTAAAGTTGATCGCGCCGCACTGCTTGAAGCTGAATCCCAGTCATATCACTCAGCGGGAACGTGTACTTTCTATGGTACTGCCAATAGCAACCAGTTGGTGGTTGAAGTGATGGGCTTGCATCTACCCGGCTCTTCGTTTGTTAATCCGGGCACGCCTTTGCGTGCGGCATTAACCGATGCGGCTGCCCGTCAGGTTACAAGAATTACGGACTTAGGTGATACCTATCGTCCAATTGCTCACATTGTCGATGCCAAAGCTATTGTCAATGGCATTGTTGCCTTGTTGGCTACAGGTGGTTCAACTAACCACACCATGCACTTGGTCGCAGTGGCAAGAGCTGCAGGATATATCGTTAATTGGGATGATTTTTCTGATATTTCTGATGCTGTTCCATTGCTTACGCGCATTTATCCTAATGGTTCTGCGGATATTAATCACTTTACAGCGGCCGGCGGTATGGCTTTGTTGTTTAGAGAATTATTAGATGGCGGATTGTTACACAACGATGTCAATACTATTTGTGGTGAAGGTTTAGAGCAATACACCAAAGAGCCTAAGATCGAAAACGGTGAGTTAGTTTGGCGAGATGGGCCAACTGAGTCGTTTGATACAAACGTTGTTGCCTGTGTCGCGAAACCTTTCAAGCCAGACGGAGGTTTGTCTGTGTTGACAGGTAATATTGGTCGGGCGGTAATGAAAACCTCTGCTTTACGTGAGCCTCATTGTCATATCACCGCACCAGCAGTGGTATTTGACGATCCAAATGAGCTTAATGCTGCATTCCAAGCCGGCAAACTAAATAAAGACTGTATTGTCGTAGTGCCATTTCAAGGTCCATCTGCGATTGGTATGCCAGAGCTGCACAGCTTGTCACCACCTTTGGGTGTATTACAAGACAAAGGTTTCAAGGTGGCACTTGTTACAGACGGGCGCATGTCAGGTGCCTCAGGGAAAGTTCCTGCTGCGATCCATGTTACGCCTGAAGCCAGCAAAGGCGGGTTACTCGCTAAGGTGAAAACAGGCGACATGGTTGAGTTGAATACCGAATCAGGTGAAATCAATCTTTTAGTGGATAGTGCAGAGCTTGAAGCACGGGAACTCAGAACATTGGATTTTGCCTCTCACCAAATCGGAATGGGGCGGGAAATGTTTGCGGGTATGCGCACGACCTTAACCGGTGCAGAGCAGGGCGCGTGTTCACTTTTTGCAGATCAGGAATAAGCTATGAATGCTAGTTTTGTCGCAGATGTCGGGGGCACTAATATTCGCCTCGCACAAATTTCCAATGGTCAGTTAATAGAGATCAGAAAATACCTTTGTAACGACTTCGCGACCATTACCGATGCAATACGCGCGTATTTTGTTGAGTATCCCGATGTGCAGTTTAATGCTGGCTGTTTAGGGGTGGCGTGTCCGGTCGGAGGAGATATAATTTCGATGACCAATAACCATTGGCAATTCTCGGTTGATAAATTAAAGGACGTGCTGGGTTTGTCTTGGTTGGGTGTAATTAATGACTTCACCGCAGTAGCTCACGCATTGCCGGTACTTAGCATTCAGCAGAAAGAACAAATTGGTCCGGGTGTAGCAATACCCCATGACAATATTGCAGTTTGTGGCCCGGGTACGGGCTTAGGGGTCAAACATTTAACCTTTACAGATGATGCGTGGTTGGCTTTGGACGGCGAAGGCGGACATGTGGATTTTGCGCCAGTTGACGAAAATGATTTGGCTATCTGGCGTTTCCTAACCACTAAATATGGTCACGCTTCGGCGGAAGAAGTGATGTCTGGTCGTGGTCTGGTGCAGATATATCAGGCTTTGGGAAAATTTAAAAATG
>JBLHNW010000026.1:0-17277 GCA_047622205.1 Paraglaciecola sp. | reverse complement strand
TCGGTATTAAGTGATTAGTATTGAACTTTTCTACCCATGCCCTAGCTTCAAGTAATTCCCTGGCCAAGATATTACGCAGTTCGTCACGCATATTTAGGCGCATATTGTTATCAAATTTAACTGTTGGCATTTTTGAATAATGACTGAACAATCCCCCTTCAACAATTGCACTTATTTTCTCAGGTAATATAGATTGCCCAACAAATTCGAATGCAGCACTAAGTGCCAATTGGGGACGGTTATACACTTCTTCCGCATTTAAGCTACAGGTATTCGGATACTTAATGAGCATGTCGTTATAGATTGCTATTTGCGCCAACCACAGATAAGCCGCAAGTTGTGGCACACTTAATTCTGCTCTTTGTTGTGCATTGATACCAATAATTTCATCTGCTTTATGTCCTATCAATGCGCTGACTGACTTCACCCAATTCTGATGATTTTGTGATTTCAAAATTGATAATAAATAATGCTCCAAGGTATGATATAAAAATATACCCTTGGAATTAGGACTCACATCCATTAATGCGGGGATCATAAAATTAACCGGTACATTGGCTTTAATGATCGTTGGTTGGCTTGATTCATACTTTCGCCCGAGTAAACCTGTCACTAATTCAAATCGTTGTTGCCAAAGATTGTTTGCCTCATGAGAATAGTTCTTCGATGCGTATTCTACGGCTAGATCTCGGAGCGCAAACGGCTCTCTACACACCAAATTTTCACTGCCTATATCCATTGCTCTAGCCAGCAAAGTAGAACCACAGTGTGCGATATGAAAAATATAGCTTAATTCTGGTTTCGGCTGATTTTGGCTTAAAAAGTAATCGTATACATCTGAGAACTGAACCTTTTTTCTTAGCCCAGTTGAACCGACAATTCTGGCGTCACAAAAAATGGATTGTTGATAACTTTCCCTATCCATTTCTACAAACAACAGATCGTTGTTCAGGTAACTCAGTAGAAATAAATCTGGATTTTCAAATAGCTTTTTATAAAATTCATCGCTCATAAAGCGTTTGCCCTAAGGTATTATTTGCAGTAAAAATTGCTCTACATCAGCTTAGGACGTTGTCTGAATAGCCGATTTATTATATATTTCTCAAAGATATTAATCTTTTGAGTCATCCATGACAAGCCAAATAGAATCTGATGTTCCCTATGTATTATTCGAACCAGATTGCCCCGGATTATCCATTTTAGATATCGATGAAGCGGATATTATAAGTTTATACAAGCAGCATGGTGCGATACTGTTCAGAGGGTTTTCTTTTGACGTATCCGACTTTAAGGCATTTACGGATAAGTTTTGTAAAAGCACCGTGTTTAACGAAAGTCCCGGACGAAAAACCATTGATTCGGATGCCAACATACAAACGGTAAATCTTGGTGATGAAGCTTTTCCATTGCACCCCGAGATATCTCGTGAGCCATGGAAGCCCGATGTTTGCTTTTTTGCTTGCGAAACACCGCCGGTAACTGGGGGGGAAACAACAATATGTGACGGTATAGAACTGGTTAAATTATTGCCAAAAAACGTTGTATCTACATTCAAAGAAAATCGCCTGGATTATATTAATTTGGCGACGGAAAACGAGTGTCTTTATTGGTTAGGCATGGCTAAACCTGATGATGCAACGCTAAATTCAGTGCCGAAGAATTGCCCGTATCATTTTTCAAGATATGGGGATCAAATATTAAGAATTTATAATGCGCCTTCTTTGCATAAACCCATGTTCAGTGACGAACTAGCATTTGGAAATTTTTTACTCTTTTCATATCAATTAAACGCAACGCGGTTTCCAATGTTTACCAAAGATCGCGAAGTACCAAGAGAATTGGTTAAAATAGTAAAAGAAACAGCAGACCAGATCACAACAGCGGTAAAGTGGCAAAAACATGACGTTTTGATGTTAGATAACAGTCGATTTTTACACGGCCGCAATTATATAAATGATGCAGATCATCGACTTATATTAACTTTCTTTGGGTATTTAAAATTCGCAGTTCCCAGTGTTGAAGAAATCCCAAATCCACCATGGCGGACAGAGACATTTGTGCCACCACGGTAGCTGTCGTAAGCTGTTCCATTAAGCTACGACTGACGCTCAGAATAAATCAATTTAATACCCGCTGGGTGTAACAGCGGGTTAACTTCATCATTTATCATCTGCACTTAATTTCAAGCACTAACATAATGATTTCCAATGTATTCGACGAGCCGAATTCAGTATACTAAGTTACCTTAATTTGTCTCAATCGAATCAACTATCCAACTATGCAAATCGACATATCATCCACTTTAGATAAGGGTTATCAGGAACATCAACGTGGAAACTTTGCTTCTGCTATTGAGCATTATGAGCGGGTGCTTACAGTCAACCCCAGAGAAGCAGAAGCGCTGAGTTTAAAGGGTCTGGTTTTGTGTATGTTAAAGCGTTTTGCTGAAGCGGAGCCGCTACTTCGTGAAGCGGTGAAAATCGAACCCGAGCAATTGAGTTTTTGGCTTAATTTGACTGAATGTTTACGTCAAACCAATCGTCATGAAGAAGCCTGTGAATTGTTAAACACTCATATTCCGTCTCATAGTGCCAGTAAACCCGCATGGATTAGCCTCTATCAAAGTGCTATATCAACACAGAAAATAGAGCCGGCTATTTATGCTTTAGAAAAATTACTAAGCATTGATTTAGACATAAAGGTGTTGTTGAGTCTTACTAACTTGTATGTAAAGAAGCAAGAGTTACAGACCGCAACAGCGTTGATCCTGAATGTCATTGAGCGTTGTAGAAAAGTTGATGATGTTTGGAATGCGTTATGTTGGTTATTGCGCGAACAAGGCAGATGGCAAGAGCTATACCAGTATGTTTCACAGTGGCTTGAGCTTGCACCCGACAACAAAGAGGCTTGGAAAATACAGGCCATGGTCTGTTATGAGCTTGGATTGCAACATGATGCCATTGCTGCCTATGAGCATATCTTCACATTAAAAGACAGTGGGGATGACGATTGGCTAAGTTATGTGGAAATTTGTGTGCAAACCCTGGAATTGGACAAAGCAACAACAGCCATTGAAACGTTGCGGGAAAAAAATGTTGTGACTGGGGGCCTACTGAATGCTCAGGTACTATTGGCAATTTATGCTGGTGACAAAGCCCAGGGGCTCGCGTTATGTCAGTTATGTTTTCAAAAATTTCCGCAATACCTGCCTATTTACAACCAATACTCAAAATTGAAAAAAGGCAATTTGTTACCCAAACAAGTAGAATTTTTACAAGGCTGCATGCAGTCAAACGATGTACAAAAGCAAGAAAAAACTATGTTAACTTTTGTTCTTGCCCATGATTCAAATGCCAAGAGTAATTTCGACACCGCTTTTGGAATGTACACCTTAGCGAACAAATTAAAGTCTGAAGTGAATGTGAGCAGAGGCTTCGTTTATAAAAAAGAAACGGCAGAACAACGAGTTAAAGAAATCATGTTGAATTTCAAAAAGTTGCGCGCATTCAGTGGTGACTTTGCCACCCAACACGTCACACCAATTTTTATAGTAGGAATGCCAAGATCCGGGACTACTTTATTGGAGGGGGGAATAGCATCTCATCCAGATGTGCACATGGGAGGAGAACGCATTGAGTTTCCCAATTTATTGACCGAAATAATCCAAGTTGGGCATTCTAAAGACAAGCTTACCAGTTTGTTATCTGACTTTACGTCACAGTATCTGGAAAAGGGAAAGATGCATAAGGCTCGCTTTATCACCGACAAAAATCCTGCTAATTATGAATCAATTGGTTTGATTTCAATTCTGTTCCCCAAGTCTTTGATCATCAACGTTGAACGAAATCCCCAGGAAACCTGCTTCTCCATTTTCCGCCATGAGTTTAATCACTTGTGGCCTTATTCCACGTCAATTGCTGATATTGCACACCAATACAAACAGTACCAAGAACTTATTGGATTCTGGCAACAACAAACAATCAATCTATTGACAATAAAATATGAAGAATTAACCGCAGACTTTGAGCATAACATCTCTTCAATTCATCAAAAAATAGGTATAGAAAAATATGCGGGTGATTTACAACACAAGTTTAATCGGCATACTTTTACTACATTAAGTGCACTTCAGGTTAGAGATACGGTAAAAAATAAAAATGGATTAGTTGAGCAATATGCTGCACATCTGGATGAACTTAGAAATGCGCTAAATTTACCTTGAGCACATTTTATTAATAGTCAGAATCCAATAATTAGTGCTTAAATATTGTTGCCATAGAACGTCACTAAAATCTATGATTTATTAGATTTTGCAGCTCCCCCCAGGCCCACATTTTTAAAGGGCTAAAGAGCTCTAGAAACGACCAAAATGTTTGCTAACATAATACTTAATTTATAGCCGCAAAACTGCTTCATTTTGTTTTTTTTAGCGGCTTTTTTTGGTATCATGTTGCCTCATAAAAAGCATGGAATAAAATGATGAAAAAGTATTATATAGTTATTTTGACAGCGATGATTGTTTCAGCATGCAGTACCGTAGATACGGCCGCTGTAAGAGAGCAAAAAGAGGCTATTTCAAAGTGTATGTCCGAAAATCCAGATGACAAGGAAAGCTGTGTCAGCGAAGACTCCGCAAAGCGAGTTGGTTTGAAATGTAAAAATGTCACCGTCACCGGCTCTCGCTTGCCAGAACGTAGATGCACAACTCAAGCTCAACGTGATGAAAACAAGAAAAATTCTAAAATGATGATTGAAGGGATGCAAAGAAGACCACAGGCGACGAATAATGGGTAATGGCTAATGGCTAACATTTCACCTCGTGAAATATACAAATGACCTACCCAAACAAGATTTGTTATGTCTGATAACAATGCAATAGGGCAGTCTTGGGACATTTATTGGCAGGGCACATATAACGCATCTGCACATAAAGACGGGGGGCCACAAGATGTAGCTCTCGAACTTTTTTGGTCTGAATTATTGTCCGACCTTGCCTATAAGCAAGAGGACATCCGTATGCTAGATGTTGCTTGCGGCAATGGGGCAGTCACGGGTTTTGCGTTAAACGTGGCGAGCCAAAAGAACATTAATTTGTATAGTCACTGCACTGATTACTCCTTATCTGCGGTTCAATCCGTCCAGAAAAAGTATCCTTCAGTCAAAGGAGTATCTTCAGATGCCAAACATTTACCCTTTCAGTCAGGTAGTTTTGATGCGGTGGTAAGTCAGTTTGGTATCGAGTACGCGGGAAGCGATGCTTTTGGCGAATGCGCTGAACTTGTCTCACCATCAGGAATATTTGCGGCCATTGTGCATTTAACGGATGGTGCTATCTACAAAGAATGCCAGGAAAGTCTGGAAGCCAGCCAGAAAATCTCAGAGATCAGAATCTTGGAATTAGCAAGAGACGCTTTTAAGGCTGCATATGATGTTTTAGAGGGCAGAGCAGAGCAGGAAATATTTGTGCAAGCCGATAAAAGTTTTTCTCCAGCAGTAAATGAAATGAAATCTATTTTGCTTAAAAAAGGCGAAGATGTGGCTGGCGGAACCGTATATGGTTTGTTTAATGATCTAGGGCATATGTATAGTGACATTGGAGCGTATAATCCAAAGGACGTATTTGAATGGATAGATAAAATGGTTCTCGAACTTGAAGCCTACTCAGCTCGGATGTCCTCCATGTTAGATGCTGCAATTGGGGTTCTGGAACTGCAAAAAGTTATTGATCTAGTTACCAGTAAGGGCATGTCTGTTACCCGCAAAGGGCAGTTGTCATTTACTGAAGGGAAGCCTGCTGCATGGATTCTGGTATGTAAAAAAGCAGCGATAAAATAAAATGCCTTATTACCTGTCTTTGCCTAACAGTTGCTGCAACTCGGGCAAGAACCCTTGGTAATTTTTCCAACGACCAGATGAACTGCTATAAAGCGCTTGACGAACTTGCCAAATACTTGCTGTTTTTATAGCGTTAGGTTGCTTATAGAATTCCAAACAATTCGCGTCCCATTCCAATTCACAAAAGTCCAACAATGACCTTGTCATCGATTCAGGAGAATCTACTAACTTGTCATAATCGAACAGTAAAAAATCATTATGACCTAAAACCTCCTGCCAATGACCCGCCAGTTTTTTGAATTCTTTATAATAATGTCCAATATCCACTAGCTCTGTAGCGTAAGGCAAGGCCTCACTTAATTGCTGAAAATACACGGATAAGCTGATATCTAAAGGATTCCTATCCGTGCAAATTATTTTTGCCCGGGGAAACATTTTTTTTATCAATCCAATATATAGAAAATTATCCGGTTGCTTATCGATAAATCTAAGCTTTCCCGGAAATGCCTTGGCAATATAGCTCATGTATTGCTGAGTAGCAGAATCGAAAACCTCACTTGGATTAGAGAGTAAAGACTGGGGGAAGGGTGAAAAATGCTGTTGAATACTCTTATTAATGAGATTTGTTTCACCGGCCGCCGCTAGCGCACTATGCCCTGATAGTATTTGTTCCACCAGCGTTGAACCAGAGCGAAACATTCCACAGACAAAAATAGGTGAAATGTCATTATTTGATTTTGTTTCGGTCATCCATGTACTGTTGCAAACGGAAACAATATCACTGGTCAGATTTTGCTGTTGCTTTCTATCATATTTGGGAATGCGTGATTTTCCCATTATATTTGCTGCCTTGTAGTGACCGAATGCCTTGTCGTATTGTTGGCAATCGTCAAATATTTTCCCCAAAGAATAATTTAGCCCTTCCTTATCAAACTTGGAAGTTGTCGTTTTTGATATATTACGTGCTATGTCTTGAACGATACTACTATCCGGATCGTTCCATTTAACGGCATAAGCTATTCGCGTAAGTGCACCAAAATGGTTGGGTTCGATCGCCAATATTCGATGGTATAGGGCTAACGCTGGTGTTTTTTCACCCAACTCTTCATTCAGGCCCGCAAGGTTAAAAAGTAGCGGAATACATTTGGGGTTTTCCCTCAAGCCAGTCTCCAGAATTTCAATAGCCCTAATTTCATTTCTTAGCTTTTGATAAATGTTAGCCATATGTAAATATGCATCATGGCGATCCGTAAGTTGCTTGCTTAAGCTAAGGTTGAATTGAGTTAATGCTTCCTGGTACATGCCATGCCTATGAAAAAGCACTGCAAGTTGGAAATAACCATAAGGATCACCAGAATTTCTTTTAATATAGCGCTGTAAAGAAGTAATGGCGTTTTCTTTGTGACCTCGAGAATCGTAAAAATTTGCCAGTTGGGCGCTATAATATATCGCACCGGGAGTCATTTTTATTAGAGATTCAAGGCAAGCCGCAGCCTGTTCTATTTTTCCCTGTGCAATGTTAATTTGAACCAAAGCCCTTAATATATATTCATGACCTTCATCACTTTTCAACATTATGTTAAGGCGTTCTGCTGCTTGTGCCAAATTCCCCCTCGATTGAAAGCGATAAACATCATTCATCTGTTGAACAAATTGCGGAGAAAACTGAGTCATATGTGCATCTCAAGTATTTTTTATTGTAACTTTATAAAGCTTTCATTGAATTAAATCGATTAGAGTGACGCACTTACCATTCGATTTATATTCCCCTCAACAAGGGTGATACAGACTTTCTACAAAAAGTCGGTTTGCCAGCTTCGTTGGGCTAACAAAAAAGGCACCGAAGTGCCTTTTGAATTTGCTTTAGTAATATTTAATGGTCAACTTACGTTGTCATCATATATTAGAAAGTAACAGTTGCACCCATAAAGATGTAACGACCCAAGATGTCATATGGGCCAGGCCATGTGTTACCGTTTGCAGAACCAGACGGCGCATTACCCACAACTTGTGGCTCTTTATCTAATATGTTGTTAATACCTAAACTAATATTAGTATTCTCAAGCACCTGATAGTTTGCCGCCAAATCCAAATAGTACACGGATTTGAGCTTAGTGCCGCCTACAAGTACTGAACCATCGTTGTTATCCATCTCATCAGTTTCATCGATAAAACGAATAGTACTGGTTACAGTGGCATCCCAAGGTGTTGTCCATGAAGCACGCAGGTTATAACGTAATTCAGGTGTTGGGCCTTGAGTGTAGGCACCACAGATGTTGCGATCCCATTTACCTGCACATTCATAAGCGATCCCATCTGATGAACTCTGCTGCTCATAGGTATCAATAAATGTGCCGACTAGAGACAATTGCAAGTCCCCCATATCATCCAGACCAAACTTGTATGTTGCGTCAAAATCAACACCAGCTGTCTTAACTGAACCAAGGTTTACGTCTGTGGCGGTTATGGAATCTGAACCAAGCCACAAGCTTTCCGTGGTAGCGCCACGATTAATATTTGTACATGCTGCGTCATTTCCTTTGGCACACGCCGTTAGGAGTT
Source organism: Paraglaciecola sp. (assembly GCA_047622205.1). Taxonomy (GTDB): domain Bacteria; phylum Pseudomonadota; class Gammaproteobacteria; order Enterobacterales; family Alteromonadaceae; genus Paraglaciecola. Next base: position 8,880 of record JBLHNW010000026.1, on the reverse strand, counting down.
CGCCAGCAGGGACTTGGCCAATGGCTTTTTCTACTTCAATATCAAAATAATCAAGCGCCAAGGTGAAACCGTCAAAAAAGCTAGGCGTGAAAATCATACCGAAAGAAACAGTATCTGACACTTCAGGTTCTAGTTCTGCGTTACCACCTGTAATTTGATTAAACTGGCCTGCAGGGTTATCAGGCGGGCCGCCGTTAGCATAGACTGCAGCACTAACGCCTGTTCTTGCACATTCCGCCTCAGTTAGACGGTTAACACCAGCAGCAGTGCTACAGGGCTCTGCATTCATGTTGAACAAGCCAAGAGTTTGTGGACGGAACAGTTCACGTACATTTGCAGCACGAACCGCGCGCTGGTAACTAGCACGGAAACGCACATCTTCTGTGGCTAACCAATCCAATGCATACTTATAAGTATCGGTTGTATTGTCTGTTGAGTAATCTGAATAGCGGTAAGCCAATTCAAGGTAAAGCTCATCAGCGATAACCGAATCTTCAAGCAGAGGAATACTTATCTCGCCGAATATTTCTTCAACGCTATAAGAACCTGCAACGGCACCAGTGGGACCACCTTGGCCAGCACCATCACCTGATTGATAGCCAGCATCAGGCTCATATACCAATTTTTCTGTACGACGTTCAAGACCTGCGACCACTGAAAGACCGCGAGAAGTGCCAGGGATCATAATACCGTAATCAGTCAAATCACCAGTGACATAACCACTAACCTGGGTCATAACTGTTTCACCCTTTGCAAACAATGGGCGTGTGATATAAGCGAGTTGATCGGCAGTTACTGCACCTGTTTCAAATACATTCCATGGTACACAAGCTGGGTCAACTGCTGCTTCTCCATTGGGTCCAGCCTGAGCAGTACGACATACTGCGTTACCATCACCGTCATCTACCGCATCGAGTGCACGGCCAATATTAGTAATGGAAAGTTCGTTTGTATACACTTCTGTGTAGGATACCGAGCCGTAGTTACCAAACACATCATATGACCAGTTGTCATCAATATTGCCACTAACACCTAACACACCGCGCCAGGAAGTATGACGAATGTCATCTATACGCGGATTACCTTCCACGTTACGACGACCGATGTATACTCCTGGTAAAATATCGTCTCTGGTTAAACCATTTGCACCACAAGTCACGTCGAACTGCTGATCTGACATCAGTGGGTTACCACAAGTCAAAGAAGTCGTTATAAAGAAGGCACCTGAAGGAGCGATTTGCGAAAGACTACGGTTATCCATGAAGTTAACTTCAGCGTACACGGTTGCGTGATCATTGACGTCATAATGCCCCAACGCACCGAAAGTTTGTCTCTTATCCGGACGTTGAAAATGGTTTAAGGGACCATAGTTGTAGGTTGTACCGTCACGTGGAACAAAATCATTACCGGCTACTTTAAAGTCAAAACCTGTATCGCCGAGAGTACCAAAATCAGTAACACGAGTTTCAGGAAGTGTTGTAGAACCACGACAAGCCCAACCAGTTGCAGCATCGCCACCCAAGGCACAGCCACTATAATCGCGAGAATCTTGAGTTAAGGCCTGGATATTACGGTAGGAAGCGTACGCAGTGACGTTACCGCGACCATCAGCAGTATTTGCACCTAGTAAGAAAGAGAAGTCATTAGCATGACCATCAGTGGTAGTGCCATTGGCTACATCATAGCCAGCATCTGTTACAACACCCTGTAGAAGAGAATTGTTGTTGTCATGCTGATAGAAGCTGTGTTGAAAATCGAATTGGAAACCTTCGAAATCATCTTTCATGATGAAGTTAACAACACCTGCTACCGCGTCAGAACCATATGTTGCAGATGCACCACCGGTTAACACTTCAACCCTCTCTACCAATGCGGCAGGGATTTGGTTAACGTCACCACCGATACCACCAGCGACTGGAGAACCAGCAGGCATACGTCGACCATTAACAAGAGTCAATGTTCGGGTAGGACCAAGATTACGTAAATCTACGGTTGCAGTACCAGTTGAACCATTCGCCGTACCTGAAGTCTGACCACCAAATATCTGCGGCATATCATTCAATAAATCTTCTATACGCGTGATACCACTGACAGCGATATCTGCTGCAGTAATTTCAGTTACTGGGCTTGAACTTACCAGGTTAGGGCGCTTTATACGTGAACCTGTAATTGATATTTTCTCAACTGATGAGTCGCCATCTGTTGTCGCCTCTTGAGCTTGTAGGTTTTGGACTGTCAGCATTGACGTTCCTACTGCACCAATGGCAATAGCGTATCTCACTGACTTTGCGAGTATTTTTTTATTAAACATGTGTTTCTCCCTGTCCGCCAAAAGAGATATTTGAACGGAAGTTATTATGATTTTTTGCGATAACATACGTTATCTAGCGATAAGCTATGCTTTAGCCTTGAACAACTCTAGAGCGATTATGTCGGCGGAGGATTTGGTGTGACTGATGGATTAATTTGCGGGATTAACGGGAGTTAGAAGTTCAGTTCGGTTTTTCTCTGTTGACAAGAAGTTTGTAACAACATGCAAACAAGCAAACTAGTCGCTAGAGTTTTGCAACAAATACCCGTATTTTAGATCCACTATGTAACAGGGCTGTTTTTGAATAATAATGAGCACATTAAGACCAATCAAAACCTATGCTCCATTCTTGCTGGCTGGCGTTACCTCACTGTGGCTAGCAATACTTGCAATTTTTACCCAGATCCAATTTAGTTTTGCCCTTGGCACTGATAAAGAGACGGGTTGGTTCGATGTTTTTGTACAACTATCCCCATGGTTTTTAAATTGGATTTGGCTATCAGTTGCTGTTTTTAGTTCTATCCGAATAATAGACAAACACTTCTCATCACTCTATGTACGAATTATCGTTCACGCGCTATTAATGGTTGTACTACTACTTGTTTATTGGTCTGTTGGCTCCTTTATGGCCTTGTTTACTTTGGACAGAGAGCTTTCAGAATACTTTTTCTTTTTTCAGGATCTTATTTGGAACACCGCCCAGATAGATGTGTTGATTTACATCGCGGTATTATCGAGCAATTTTGGGATATATTTTTTTCTTGGATTGACTGAAGAAAAACTTGATCTAAAAAGGCTGCAACATGAATTACTTAACGAGCAGTTAAAATCTTTATATTCCCAACTCAATCCTCATTTTTTGTTTAACGCTTTAAACACAGTTGCCAGCTTGGTGCGCCTAAAGCGTGAAAGTGAGGCGGTTAGAGCGTTGGCAGAACTTAGCAAAATGTTACGCAAAATATTGGAAAATAAAGATAATTCTGACGTCAGAGTGAAAGATGAGATTAGTTTCATCAACAGTTATTTATCTATTCAACACATGCGTTTTGAAGCTAAACTGGACGTTAATGTCAATGTGGATGAAGACTGCCTGAATCTTTATATCCCAAATATGTTACTTCATCCACTTGTGGAAAACGCCGTACAACACGGTTCGCAATTGGAATCAAATGGCAATTTGTTAGATCTCAGGATTTCAAGAAAAGACGCTCATTTGCATATTAAATTAGTTAATAGTGTGGCTAAATACGATGAACATCAGGGATTTGGAATAGGGCTGTCCAATACCAAAGAGCGGATTTCCAAGATGCACGGTGACTACGAGTTGAAATTTGGGCCCAACTCGGATGGCCAATTTGAAACGTTTTTGTCGATTCCGATAGGAGATTAGAGTGTTAAAAGTTTTGATTGCAGACGATGAAGCATTGGCGAGAGCAACGCTAAAGAGCTTGCTGCTTGAAGCCCCAGAGATTGGCGAGATTTATGAAGCAGACAGTGGCAAACGAGTGCTTGAACTATATGAACAATTTAAACCTGAAATTGTTTTCTTAGACATCGAGATGCCCGGTTTATCGGGTATTGAAACTGCCAAACAATTACCAGATGATTGTGTCATTGTTTTCGCCACTGCCTTCAATGAATATGCTGTCACAGCATTTGAATTAAATGCTATAGATTATTTGCTTAAACCATTTGATGATGAACGTTTTTATAACTCACTCGAGAAAGCCATTAAGCGGGTAAGAGAAAACCACGTTGAGGACTATGCCAAAGTCAGTCATTTGATCCAACAAATGCTAAGTGAACAGCAGAGACAATTCAAAGACAGATTGGTGATCAGAGATCCCGGCAGAATTCGTTTAATCGATGTTGAGCAAATATCTTATATTATCGGCGCGGGAAATTACGCCGAGTTACATCTTCTTGATGGCAAACAGATTCTCCACCGAGAAACCTTGTCCACCCTTAACACCCAACTCGACCCAGCGGTGTTTGTGCGGATCCACCGCTCATCAATCGTTAGACGTAGTTCGATTGTTGAACTTCGTCCCAATGAGAAAGGCGATTACTCTGTAGTTTTGAAATCCGGCGATATACTCACCCTTTCCCGGCGCAACAGAGCGAAACTCGATGAGTTGACTCATTAGCCAATAATTTTGATTCGGATGGATTCCTACTGCTGACATAGTAAGCTTAACTACGCCAGAGTGGGCAAATATTACGCCGATAGCAGCATCGGTGTGACCAATCCACCGAAATGAGATTCCAACGGTTTGTGGCACCTATAAAACAAGCGTTTTACCCTTAGATTCCCGGTCAAATAAGTGTATGAAAACCGTTTTCAAGACTTGAGCTTTTGACAATTTAAGCACTTCTTTCATACTAAGCTGCCGGTATCTAAAAATTATTGTAATGTTGGAAAAGTTTTTTAATCATCTTCCCCCCTGTCTATTTTGGCTGTCGAGTATCCTGTTTTGGGTACTACGTAATACGCTAGCCTCTGATTGGACTTACCGAGTGCGACTGTCTTATGGCAGAGAAGCGGATTTTTATGCTCTTAGGATAGAATACATTTCATGGTGGCGTAATTGGGCGATAGCAACACCATTGATTATTACTGGTGTGAAAACTATTTTTGCCCAACAACAATCTATGCTGTTAATTACGTTGAGAAATACCGCGCTAATGATACGCGCGATGTTTTGCTACTTTTTTCTAACCCTACCTCTAAGTGGCATACATGTTTAAGGTTCTGGTTGCCGATGATGAGCGAATGGCCCGCAATATTATAACTATGTTACTTGCTGATCAGACTGAAATTGGCCGTATTGATGAAGCCAAAGATGGCATTCAAGTACTTGAAAAAGTTAAGTTAAATCCCCCTGACATTATTTTTCTGGATATTCAAATGCCGGGGCTTACAGGGATCGAGTTAGCTGAAAAATTGGATCCCAAAATTGTGGTAGTGTTTGTTACTGCTTATGATGAATATGCCATTCCAGCGTTTAAATTAAATGCCACCGATTACTTACTTAAACCTTTTGTAGACGAGCGTTTTTACGCCGCATTGTCTAGAGCTCAAAAGAAAGTACGGGATAACGTTGAGTCTGATTATAGTCAGCTAAGTGAATTAATAGATTTACTAAAGGGTGAACACCTGCGCGATTACAAGGCTCGCTTGTTTGTTAAAGAATTGGGGCGGATTAAGTTAGTTGATGTTGATCAGGTAAACTTTATTACCGGGGCAGGTAATTACGCTGAATTGCATTTATTTGATGGCAGTGTGGTGCTGCATAGAGAGACCTTATCTAGCCTTGAAAGCCAACTTGATCCCGGTATTTTTATCCGTATTCATCGCTCGTCAATAGTACGACGGAATAGTGTTCAAGAACTTAGCCCTAATGAGAAGGGTGACTATACTGTTTTATTAAAAAGTGGCGATAGACTGACATTATCACGGCGCAATAAAAGTAAACTCCACGAACTATTAAATTAACCTGAACTCGGCTTAAATTAAGCCCATAACCAAACTGTCAATGTCCACAAGATAGCTGCCAAACTCGCGGCGTATGTAGCAGGGATAACTTGGGTTTTAACATGATCCATTAAGTCACACCCTGTCGTCATTGAGCTTAATATGGTGGTATCAGAGATCGGCGAACATTGATCACCATAGACACTGCCGTTTAGCACAGTGGCAAAACATACCAGCATATATAATTCTGGGTTTTCGAGTCCCTGGCTTTGCGCAATGGCCCAGGCCAAAGGCAATGCCAGAGGAAACGCAATAGCATACGTTCCCCAACTGGTGCCAGTCGAAAATGCGATTGTCATGGTAAGTAATTGCAATAGAACCGGCAACAACCAAAAAGGAATTTCATTGCCTAACAATTGAACCAGATAAATTCCGCCACCAAGCTGCTTGCTCAACATTCCAATGGTAAGGGCAAACATCAAAATCACAGAAGCCACAACCACACCTTTTAAGCCATTGCCGAAGCCATCTAATACGTGTTGTAAACTCATTCCCTTCAATAAAGCCATGCTAATAGATAACAACAAAGCGGCAGAAAACGCCCAGTGAATTTGTGGCGAGCCAAACAAAAAGAACGAACCTATGGCAATAACAATCAAGCTGACTAAAGGCAGAATAAACTCAATCATATGCGGGGAATATCCATCTGGAATATTCGTAGCATGCAGTTCTTTGGCGCTAATCGGAGAGGCGTTTGCAGCGTCTAACTGCCCAGTTTCTCGCGCTCTTTGAATAGCCTTTTGCATCGGGCGACCGGAAAATTTTGTGAAATTTAAGCTTAGTAATAAAGTGCCCGTAAGGGCAAAAATGGCATAAAAACTAAAAGGAATTGCGGCAAAAAAGAACGCTATACGATCGCCTTCGGTGGCTAAAAAAGACACCCCTGGAATAAAAATAAAGGCTTGCACATACGCAGGCCAGGCGTTGAAGGCAAGGAGAGAAGCAACGGGTGAAGCAGTAGAATCAACTATATAACTGAGTTCTTCATGGCTAATATTAGCTTTGTCCGCGATGGGTTTTACCGTGGTTCCAACCAGCACCGTACTCATGGTACCGCCCTGGAAAAACACTATCCCCAATAACCAACTGATCAATTTGGCCGAGCGCGGCCCCTTAACATAGTGCTGACTCATATGATCTGCAAACGCCTGGGCTGCACCTGTTTTGGCCCACACTCCCATCAATCCTCCTAATAACCATAAATACAGGATCAGAATTGAAGCCGCACTGGCGGTACCAACAGTGGGGATTAGCACATCATTAGTAATGTCGAAGCGGCCCAGCATCACCGCGCCCACTATAATCCCACCAAACAAAGCAACCAGAGGTTCTCTGGTGAGCAAGCATAAAGCGATTGCGATAAATGCTGGCAATAAAGACCATAAACCGAAATGAAAATCGGCTTTTAGCAATACCAAATTTGCGGGGTCATCATTAAGATAAACCCACTCTTGTACTTGCTGTGGCGCAGTGGCACTTGCATCAAGACTCGCTTGCTTCAGGGCTGAGGAGGCGTAGTCAACAGCCTCATCGATGACAATCTCCTTGCCCCCTGAGAGGTAAGCATTTTCGCCAAAGTCATTAGTATATGTTTGATATTGCAGTTGGCTCTCTACCCACGTTGCCGGCAGAAAAGCGCTGATATAAAATGCGCTGCTTAAGCTTAGTAAAAAGAAAATTAGGCTAATATGTTTGCTAAATATAAACATGGGGTATATTTGATACTTAAAATAAATTTGTTGTTAGAATCTATATCAATTGATTTTTAAAACAAGGGTTTAAGCTAATGCGTGGAATAATATTACTAATAGCGATGATGGTAACGGTAGCAACAAGTGCTGCAGATCGCTTTGCAGAGACCAAGATAAGCAGCCAGCATGTGAGCGGATCGGTGCACATGCTTACTGGTGCTGGGGGCAACATTGGGGTGTCGGTGGGTGAAGAAGGAATTCTAATTATTGATGACCAATTTGAACCCTTAGCGGAAAGAATCGCCAAGGCAATTGGTGATATAAGTAAATCCAAGATGCGTTATGTGATCAACACCCATTACCACGGAGATCACACTGGCTCAAATGCATGGTTTCGAGAGGTGAAAGACACAACTATTTTTGCCCATGAAAATGTGCGCAAACGCTTGGCCGGTGTTGAAGGTCATAAACACTCTTCTTTACCCGTTGTTACTTATGAAAGTGGCCTAACGTTTCATTTTAATGGTGAGACAATAAAAGTTATGCACCTACCAGCCGGACATACCGACAGCGACAGCGTGGTGTGGTTTGAAAAGGCTGACGTATTACATGCCGGAGATCTGTTTTTTGAAGGACGTTTCCCCTATATCGACTTAAATGGTGGCGGAACAGTTGCAGGCTATATTCAGAACATGCAATCCTTGGTCACTCAGCTTGGTGATGAAACAAAAGTAATCTCCGGGCATGGTAAGTTGTCTGATAAAGCCGGTTTTCAACAAGCACTGGACATGCTCAAACAAACTGCGGCCTTTGTAGCCAGCCAAAAAGCCTCAGGAAAATCAGCAGAAGCTATTGTAAAACAAGGGCTCGACGATAAATGGAAGGCATGGTCTTGGCAGTTTATCAATGAAGAAAGATGGATTAAGACCTTGTTTAAGGGCCAGTAACTAGCCCCGCTGCCACTTGTCAGAAGTGCGGACGGGCATATTTTGCAGTTACAAACTTGGTTTAATAGCCAGCAAAAAATCTGCATGTGGGGTGCGATAAGTCACCCCATGTGCTCCTCTGAATTCGTTCATCATCTACGGGTGGCATACTTAAACCCCTTTAGTTTGAGAGATACGCAGAAACGCTTGCTGGCCAGTGGTCAACATTACCTGGGCCGTTGGAGCGGTTAACCCCATACATGGCCGTCAGGGACTCGATAAGCGACTTGTTTGCCAGTTGATAGAAAGTATAAAAACAACAAAGTGCATAGAGTGTATCTCTGTTCGTTTTTAGAGAAAATAAGAGCACCTTTCAGTGCTATCTGTCGTTGGGGGTTATCGAGCGAAGCGTTTACG
>JBLHNW010000025.1:0-17731 GCA_047622205.1 Paraglaciecola sp. | reverse complement strand
CAGACTTATTAATTGTTTATCTTGAAGAGGAATAATAGTAACGAATGTTATGGTGAGTGGGAATGAAGGGATCAGCTAGATCCCTTCACTTACCCTAGAAAATCTAATGTGTATTACTATCGGCTAGCACAATAACCCTATCAAGGTTTTGTCCAAAAATGAGCTACAACAGCCCAATCTAAACAACCTGATTTTATCAGTTAGGCTATTTAGGATAACCAGTGATCGTTCGTATCGACTTGTACAACGGGCTTAAGTTCTTATACATCTTTTGATAGACTTCATGGTAGAGTTTATCGTAAATGCGTTTATTTTCCGTGATGGGCGTAAACTTGTCACCGGTATGCGTCATGCGGGCAATGGCGGTTTGATAGTCGGGATAGAGCCCGACACCGACTGCGGCATTGATCGCCGCACCTAACCCTGATGTTTCAAATGTGTGGGGACGTTCGGCGGTCATGCCAAACACATCTGCCGTAATTTGCATCGCTTCGTCACTTTGGGAACCGCCGCCCGATACTTTTAGCGTCGTTATTTTAACGCCCGCTTTTTTTTCTGACAGCTCTTTTCCTTCACGCAGGGCATAAGCAAGGCCTTCAATAATCGCCCGGTAGATATGGGCGCGGGTGTGCACATCACCAAAACCAATCACGGCACCTTTGGCTTCGGGACCGGGAATGCGTATGCCTGGGTTCCAATAAGGCTGTAGCACCAGTCCCATCGATCCCGCGGGGACTTGTCGGAGTAGGTCATCAAATAGTACTTCAGGTTGAATGCCTTGTGCCGCGGCAAGCTGTACCTCCCGTAAGCCGAATTCTCGTTTAAACCAGCTCACCATCCAATATCCTCGCTGCACACTCATCTCAGTGTTGTAGGCATTGGGCATAGCAGCCGGGAAGGGGGGGATACAACGAATGGCTTCATTATATTTGCTATTCGTATTGTTGTAGGTTGCTGTTGTGCCATAGCTGAGACTGCCGGTTTCGGGGCCGAAACAGCCCGAACCCAGGACTTCACAGGCTTTATCTGAACCTGCGGAGATGAGGGGGAGGCCAGCAGGAATACCGGTTTCAATTGCCGCTTGCGCACTGATTTTTCCAAGCTCTGAGCTACAGGGGATAAGTGTTGGCAGCATGTCAGGGCGGATGGAGAGCGCCTGCCATTTCCAGTCCCAATCACGGCACCAACGATGGCGTTTAAAATCAAACGGCAGATAACCCACCTGGCTGGATACGGAATCCACAAATTTGCCCGTCAGCTTGTAACTGTGATAGCCAGATAGTAAGAGGTATTTATGTGTTTGTTGCCAAATTTCAGGCTGTTGATGCTTGATCCAGTTCGCTTCTGCCTGAGAGCGAAAATAGTTGACTGTCTCTCTTTCACCGGCCAGGGTAAATAAAAACGCCCAGACAGGATTCATCTTGTCGAGTTTGTCCTGCTGGCGCTGATCTAACCAGACCAGCGCTGGCCGTAGTGATTTGCCTTCATGATCGAGATTAACCATGGTTGCACGTTGGGTGGTGAGGGTAACCGCTTTGATCTGCGATTGAGGGAAGTCGAGTTGAGGCCATAGTTGCTGACAGGCTTTGCATAACATTGCCCAATAATATTCGGGCTCTTGCTCCGCCCAGCCGGGTTCGCTGGAAAAATAAGGATCAATATCAACCTTACTCTTTGCTACCAACAAACCATCAAGATCAAAAATAAGTGCGCGAACACTTTGCGTGCCATTATCAATGGCTAATATATATGGCTTATCCTGGTTCATCATATCCCTTAGCTTGGCGGTAACCTGCTGACTGATTCTGTACCTGGAACGATGTTCATGATCTTTTATATATTAGCTTAATAACCCCTTTATTCTTATGGTTTAATCGGTCGCATCACTGATTATTTCGGACATTGAGAAGGTTGGTATGGCGTAACCGTATAGTGCTTAGTTAGTCGAAATAATGGAATCTACAGTATTGATGATCCTCTGCCGAAGCCAGGTGTGAGCAGGATCATCCTGATATTGTTGATGCCAAACCATATAAAGTGTTACCAGTGGCGTATCGAACGGTAATGGGGAAAAATCCAAATCCTTTAATATACTGTGGCTCATTATTTCAAGCTGTGTCGTAATCAGCTCCGTTCCTTTGACAAAGGGTGACAAGGTACCAAAATTTGCTACGGTAACCGTAGGGGCGTTCAGTGTCGATTTATTAATTAACGGTAAAACCATCATTGATGATTCAGTTTCACTGAATTTAATTTCAGCATATTTACACTTCACAAACTCTGCCCACGTTTTTGGCGGTTTTCTCATTTCAGCGTCATAGAAGCATACCACTTTGGATTCAAGTAACGGCTTTACCCTATATTCTTTTCCAGGAGGAGGGGCTGGGGTAATTAATAACTGGCAGCTAGAGGGGTTGTTAAGCATAGTATTGGAGAGGGGAACGCCAGAGGGAATAAAGTGGAAATTATGATCTATTCCTTCGCTGCGAAGCTGTTTTAACAGCGCGGGGAAAATGAACATTAATTGAAAGTCGTTTGCTGCAATTGTGTATTCTAAAGGTCTCTCTAAAGGATCAAATTCTTTTTTATCATTAAGTTGTTTAAGTTCATTTAAAATTTTCCTAATTGGGTCTTCAAGCGATTTTGCTTTACAAGTAGGCGTAATGCCACGTCCTTCTCGGATAAAAAGAGGGTCTGTAAATATTTCACGAAGTTTGTCGAGGCTGTGACTAATGGCAGACTGACTGACATGTAATTTCAATGCTGCTTTTGAAACAGAATTTTCTTCCAGTACAGTCAAAAAAACCCGAAGAATATTTCCATCCAATTTTAAATAATCGATTTCATTCATATATGCCATTAGTTTATCCCTATTTTTAGGCATTATTGTTCTGTGTATACTAACAAAGTAGTAGCTATTGAAAAGAAGTAGTTGTTGATTTTGTTGTAATTACTGTGAAAAATTGTAATTGAAATGATTTAAATAGGCGTATTTTCAAATGGGATATTTATAAGCAGGAAGCTTTATTATGAATAATAGAAATACCGCAGTTCCGATGTTTTCAAAAGCGGCTCATCAGAAATTAATAACGCAAGTTTTGATGCTGATGACCGTCCTTTCGTTTTTTGCCTTGTTGCCGGTGGTGCATGCTGAAGAAGAGTGGACTTATAAACTATCCCCCTATATGTGGTTCGCTGGTAGCGAAGGTCATACCGGATTTATTGGTGATACAACTGTACCTGTTGACCTGTCAGCCAGTGATGCCTTAAAAGACACCTCCTCTAGCTTAATGCTGATGTTCGATGCGAAAAAACAACGGCATGGTGTTTTAGTTGATCTGTTGTATTCCGATGTTCGCTCTGATGAGGGGCTCATGCCAATTACAGGTAACCCCGTCAAGTCAATTACTAAGACAACCGTGTTTTCACTTGCCTATCAGTATGAGGTGTATAAGAAAAATCAAACAGTAGTCGATGTTTTTGCTGGTATACGGTATTGGTCTATGGATTCAGAAATTCAATTTGGTAATTACGGTCAGCGTAAAGTCACCAATGATGAAACCTGGATTGATCCCCTGCTGGGCGTAAAAGCCAGAGCCGCATTCGGGTCTTCTGATTTTTATGTTGCTGGCGGTCTTGGCCTTGGTGGGTTTGGGATGGGGTCAGATCTATTTTATGACACGAATATTAATGTTGGATACCAATGGACGCCATCAATAGGTACCACTATAGGTTACCGTTTGTATGATTTGGATTATGAGAATGATGGTTTTTCTCATGATGCTACAAATCAAGGATGGCAGTTGGGTCTGACCTGGAGGTTATAGATGAAAAAGCAATCGTATATATTATTAATCTTACTTTTATCGTTATCTGGTTGTGAGCATTTTGGCCGTGCGTCGCTGCAAGATGTAGATGAAATTAAACCAGGAATATTAGCGGGTTATTTAAATGTAGAAGATCTGCCTGATGTATTAGCGCTTATTCCTTCGCCCCCGAAGGAAAACTCATTGGTATTAAAACTTGACCAGTCTATCGCGGAAAAGAACCTATCAATGAGTGGAGATAGAAAAGCACAGGCTGCCAAAGATGCAGACCTTATGTTTCCTGAAGCAACGGAGGCTTTTAATATTATTCCCGGAATAACTATAACAAAAGAAACAACGCCCAATGTATACCGGGTTCTTCGAAGATCGTTAACGGATGCTGGTCTATCAACTTATGCAGCAAAAAATTTATATCAACGAAAAAGACCGTTTATGATCAATGGTGAGAATACTTGTACACCGCAAGATGAAGATCTGTTACGTAAAGATGGCAGCTACCCATCCGGGCATGCCGCTGTCGGCTGGGCATGGGCTTTAATATTAACTGAAATTTATCCAGATAAAACAGACGCCATTTTAGAGCGCGGGCAGCAATTTGGGTTAAGCAGAAGTGTGTGTAATGTTCACTGGTATAGTGATATTGCTGCTGGATGGATGATGGGAACAGCCACTGTTGCCCGCTTACATGCAAATGACCTATTTCAGAACGATCTCACACAGGCCAAAAAAGAAGTTGCGGCGGGTCTCGTTCTATAGCTTTTTAATATTTTAAAAAGGACTAATCCATTCCAGAGGCCGTGCCTGCTGGCACTTAGGTTTGTCGTGGTACAGCTCAATAAATCCTGCAACCAGTGTTGCTAAAATAAAATGATAAATATCTATTTGATAACATTAAAATGTTAAAAATCAATGGCTAATAAAAAACAATTAAAAGGAATTAACATGTTAAATAAACAAGGCCAAATAAATCGAGTAGCTAAAATAGTGCCACTCACATTGCTCTTATTAAGTGCACCAGCCATGGCTGAGAATAATACCCCCCCAAATGAGAGCCTTGCAGACATGTCTGACCCCCTTGCTGTCTTTACAATGGCAGGTTTTGGTGTGACCAACAGAGGTCTTAATCTTAAAGCAGCAAAAAGCTACGATACGGGTAATACAGACAAGCTGGGAATGAATGTTATCGAGATTAAGGGCATATATAGCGATACTTTAGGATGGGAATCTAATACTAAAGATTCTGTTGATTCATTAAGAGTTCGTAACCTTACTGTTAATACCATTAATGGAAGAGGCGCTCAAATAGATATGAGCTACGATCTTAACAGTGAAGCTGGAAGTCTGAGTTACAGTCTGCTTCAAGCTCTTCCTGCATGGGGAAGATTTAATCTCTATCCACTAGGTGGTGTGGGTATAGCCTTTGCCAATAATGCACTTCAAGATGATGGTACGGTAGCAAGTGGCTATTCATTACCTGGTACATTTGCCACTGTGGGTATGTACGGTAAATTTACTGTTACAGACAAAATATGGCTTAACTACAACCCAATATGGAATGCATCCTTATCGGGTTCTGACCTTTTCAAAGATCATGGCTTTGATGAGCATAGTAGCAGCCTTATGCATGAATTCATCGTCTCATACCAGATCAGTCCGCGATCGAATGTACGCTATTTTGCCAACTGGACACAATATGTTGACTTATCAGATGGAGACCATCGAATAGAGTACAACTATCAATTTTAAAACGGAAAGTATCAATTTTAAAACGGAAAGTATCAATTTTAAAACGGAAAGTATCAATTTTAAAACAGAAATTAAAGTTTATACGATCACATTTTTGCTATCCATCGCAGAGTTGACTTAGGCTCGCTGGTAGCAAAAAATATAATTTAAAGGACTAAATATGAAAACAACACTTTCTTTGAAACTGGCGCTATCAGCGCTGACCATCGCCATGTTCGCGGGCTGCTCTGATCCCCAAATTACCGAGTCCACTGTAGCTGAGGCTCTGACCACGCAGGATACCTATCTGGGGCCAATAGCCTATCAGGACCAAACTATAACCAAAGCGTCGGCTGCAACATTGAATCGAGAAATTGATTTACAACGAGCTTCTCAACTTACGCTCTGGGCTATGCCGATAACGAGTTTTTATCAGTCGTACAAGGCTACAAATAAGAACTTAGGTTTGCATGATGCAGAACCAGTTATAGGTATATATGAGGGATATGATGGTGTTTATCCTTTCATAACAGCTAATGTTACTACACCTTATATTGTCTCTATAGTGGATTTATCTTTTACAGGACCCTTAGTTGTTAATATTCCAGAAGGCGGTGTTTTTGGTGTAGCTAATAATGCGTGGCAAGAACCGATTAAAGAAATTGGTTCAGGGAAAAAAGAGAGTCTTCTTTTTGTTGGGCCTGGCCAGGATTATCCGGAAGATTTTAACGGTGAAATAATACATAGCGATACTTTTATGCTGTTATATTTTTACCGAGTATTGGGTGTAGGAGCTGAGGCAGAAAAACTAAAAACGGCAGTAACCGCTTACAAATTATCTGATGCGGCGAATCCACCGAAAACAACATTTATTACTTACAATCCAAAACCGGGCGATGATGTTGCATTAGGCACTCAACCTATCGGTATGGAATATTGGGAGTTGGTCAATGAGTATGTGCAAAAAGAGCCGATGGCCGATCGCGATCGCTTTTTCTACGCGTGGCTAAAAGACTTGGGCATCGAGAAAGGAAAACCATTTAACCCAACCGTTTATCAAAAAGAAATCTTGCTCGAAGGTGTGAAAACCGGCATGGCAATGGCGCAAGCCACCGCGTTTAATAAAACCAAAGAGAAATTTGCTTCATCCCTTTATGGCAATGATTCTGGATGGGAAGACGCGATGGCAGGCATGGATCCAAAGATCGATTTGGACACCTATTCAATGTTTAACGAACGTACTTCTTATACGTTTGAAGCCGTGACCACATCTGCAGGAATGGTATCGAGAGTTGCAGGGAAAGGTTCTGCATATCTAGGGTCTTATTATGATGCGGATGGCAATGCACTGATGGGCGGCAATAACTACAGCCTCCACATCGAGCCTAATCCCCCGGCGGCACTCTTCTGGTCTATTACGGTCTATGACATAGCAAACCGTTTAATCATTCAAAATGACACCAGACGTTCAGATCTCTCTTCACGCTCAGAGGCGTTAGTCACCAACAGTGATGGCTCAGTTGATCTGTATTTTGGTCCCGAAGCACCAGAAGGGAAAGAAAACAACTGGATCCAGTCAAATCAAGGTCAATCTTTCTTTGCCTATCTGAGGCTGTATGGCCCTGAGCAGGCTTATTTTGACCAAACTTACCCAATGAATAAAATCGAGAAAACACAGTAAAATCAATCATGTTTATGAAAGATGTGCCAACAAAAAGCGGTTAGGGAAAATTTTAAGCCTAGCGTTAGGTTAAATACACAAGGAGAAAAGGCGTGATGATTAAAACAAGTAGAATTTATCGAATGGTCGCTATTATTGTCGGTGGGGTTTGTATTCTTAACCTGCCTGCGCAAGCGGCTGAACCTGTTCAGGTAAACGTGGACAATTTTGTACGTGCAGAGACTGCCGGAATGTTCGATAGAACGCTGTCACTCGTTAATGGCGAAGTTAATACACTCTTTCATTATCGAGAGCCTATGCCGTTAGACAAGCAAAGTGTCATACGAAGCAATCGAGATACGCTTTACAGTGGTGCTATTGTCGATATCAGTAAGGGTGCTACGCTAACAATTCCGGAAACCAACGGCCGCTATGTGTCGGTCATGACCGTAAACGAAGATCACTACATCAACAAGATGTATAACGGACCAGGCACCTATAAGCTGACCATGGAAGATTTTGACACCCCTTATGTATCGGTAACGGTGCGCACCCTTGTAGATGCGTCCGATCCTGATGATGTCAAAAAAGTGAGGGCGCTTCAGGATGGAATCACAATAAAATCGGAATCAGCTAGACCCTACACGCATCCAAATTATGATCAGGTCAGTTATAAGGTTACGTATGAGTCTGTGATTGAGTTAAGTAAAGGTCTTTCAGATACCCAAAGAATGTTCGGGAAAAAAGAAGATGTGGGTGAAGTTCGTCACCTGCTCGGAACGGCAATGGGTTGGGGTGGCTTGCCTGAGCATGAGGCCTACTATCTTACTATTACACCGAATCTTCCAGTGGGAGCCTATCAGCTGACCGTTAAGGATGTGCCAGTAGACGCTTTCTGGTCAATCAGTCTCTACAACAAAGAGGGTTATTTCCAGGAAAATGAATACAACGCTTACAGTGTAAATAATATTACCGGTACGCCTAACAAAGACGGTTCTTTTACCGTTCATTTTGGCGGCGACCCCAAAAGCGTGAACTATCTTCATCTCACGGAAGGATGGAATTATTCTGTTCGATTCTATCAACCCCGTAATGAAATACTCAAGGGGACATGGAACTTCCCGAAAGTAACCAAAATACAGTGACTTTTTGATTGATAATAACCAAAAGGAAAAGGCATGGCCTTTTCCTGCGGCCAAACCACTAAAGTAAATAATAGGCGAAGATAAAATGAAAAAGATCAGTGTAATAGCATTAGCTAGTTTGATGATGATATTATCAGGCTGCTCGACAGATGCCAAAAATACCGCTAAAGAAGCAACCCTTACCCCCACAGAGGCAAAACAAATTGCCAAAGATGCTTATGTTTACGGCTTTCCTTTAGTACTCAACTACAAAACGATGTACGACTATGCCGTTGATAAAAAATCACCTGAATATAAAGGTGATTTTAACAAGTTAGCCTGTGTGGCTAGAGTCTTTACGCCTGAAGATAAAACGATTGTTACGCCAAATTCAGATACGCCTTATTGTATGACATGGGTAGATATGAGAGCTGAGCCGGTTGTCTTCACTATTCCAGAGATAGAAGAAAAACGCTTTTATGAAGTGCAACTTATTGACCTATACACACATAACGCTGCTTATATCAGTTCGGTAGCAACGGGGAATGTTCCTGGCAACTATCTGCTAGCAGGACCTGATTGGCAGGGCGAGGTACCAGAAGGTATTACAAAAGTCATACCTTTTGAAACGCAATTTCTTTTTAGCATACACCGTACACAACTCTTTAATCCTAGCGATTTAGGTAATGTTGAAGAAATTCAAAGCGGTTACCGTGTTGAACCATTAAGTACTTTTCTTGGCACGAAAGCACCGTCTCCAGCCGCTGTTATTGATTTTCCTGAATGGAAAGAGGGCGTACAGTTTAACGCTGAGTCATTTAGTTATGTCGACTTTATGTTGAGTATTATAGAAACGCCTCAAGAAGAGCAAGTGCTTATGGCGCGATTTGCAAAAATTGGATTGAATGGTGAGGGTGATTTTGATATCAAAAAATTATCTCCAGAGATTCAAAAGGCTTTAGAAGAGGGAGCTAAAGCTGGTTTCGCCGAGATGGAAGACTTTAACCAAAAAAATACTGCTGATCCATTAGCGGCTGCAAAAATATTTGGGACAAGAGACTTTTTAACTAATAGTTCAAAAGAAAACTACAACGTTACTAACTTCTTTACCATGCGTGCCGTTGCAGCCTATATGGGTTTATATGGAAACTCAGCTGATGAAGCTATTTATCCTACCTATTTAGTTGATTCACAAGGCGCTCCATTTAACGCGTCACAAAACAAATATACATTAACCTTTAAAAAAGGAGAGCTTCCACCTGTAACAGCATTCTGGTCTCTTACTATGTATGACGGTAAAACACAGCTGCTTATCGATAACCCTATAGATAGGTATCTTCTTAATTCGCCTATGATGGAGCAGTTTGTTTTGAATGAGGATGGCTCATTAACTTTTTATGTACAAAAAGAATCGCCAGGTAAAGCGCTGGAAGCGAACTGGCTACCCGCTCCCGATGGACCTTTTTATGCGGTGATGAGACTTTATGGCCCTAAAGAAGAAGCACTTTCAGGCAAATGGGTAAACCCACAGCTGGTAAAAAAATGATTTGAGCTAGTTGAGACGTCAATTTTTATATGGCGTTTTTACTATTCTCGCAATGTATAGCAAATCACGTTGGGCGCATGACTCTGCCCAGCTCATACGATAACGGTTATTAATTGGCCTTAAAGGTGATTAATAACCGAGTTGTCCTTTAATTTAGGGCAAAAACCCCAAATCTTTTTCAGTGAAGTTTTTAAGTTCGGGGAATATTGTATCAATGTCACCATCACTCAGTCCGAACCATTTGGCGAGTGTTGCATAGGTTTGACTGTCGGATAATTTAGGGATCAGGCGTTTTGCTAAGGTCCACTGATCCGGATCATCATAATCAATAAACTCACCAATAGCCTGGGCACCTAATACTGGTCGCCCAAAGACTAATTGATTGTTTCCCCATCCATGGTCCGTTCCTCGGCCATTAGGTTTTAAACTACGACCAAAATCAGATGTCGTCACACATACTACTTGCTCGGCAACACCGTACTTCTCCAGCTCAAGCATGAAGTTAGCGTAGAGGTCATCTAACACCTTGTATTTATTGTTAAGTGTATCAAACTGCTCTGCATGCGTATCCCATCCGCCTGGTGCGTCAATATGTATAACCTGACGGTCATGTCCAAGCTGATTTGACGCTGCAATTAATTTAGTCGCGACTGTACAGGAAGTATTTAAATTCCCGCTTTCTTGGTATTGTTTAAAAAGGTCTATCAGATACTCTTGTCCGTCAATGGATCCACTAAGCAACTGACAAGCCACTCGTTCAACGATGTGTGTATAACTCTCATTATTTGTGAGAGAAACAAGCGCTTCTTTCTTCTTACCCGTTATACCTTGCCATGATTCACCCTGGTCTCGTATTTGTGAAACATTAAGCGTTTCAGAGGACACTAGGTCTCGATCTGAACTGGTGGTAATAGCAGGGCTAATAGGCATTGCTATATTTTTATTTGCATACCAGGCATCGAGAATTCGACCACCCCAACCGGAGTAATGTTGATAGGCTCCCTTGTTTACACTTTGCTGATGGCTATGACTAAATAGAAAAGGAGGTAATGCAACACTCTTATCGTGATATTGCTGCTTTTTTGTTGGCTCGATTAAGTTTCCTGTACCTAATATTGGGGCTGCGTTACCTGACTTTATCATCTGAGCCATTTTAGGAAAGTTGCCATTTATGGCTAAATTCCCTTGGCCAATATCCAGGGGGATTAAGGTGCTTTTGTCATGCGCAATATCGCCACGATATTCGGCATAACGCTGATAATTATCCAGTGGCACTAACATGTTGTAACCATCATGACCGCCATGCATATAAAAAATTACGATTGTTTTACAGTCCATGATTAGATTTCCTGAGGTAGGTTGATGATAAGAAAATCGGGGCTGGAGGTGACGAGTACTAAAGCATCTCTTACTTTAGCTGTATCAGCAGTTGGCCCACTCGAGTTAAGTAAGATAATTAACTCATCTCTTAATACCGCTCGATAATTGCCAAAAAGTAACCGGTCTAATACATAGTCTGCAAATAATTCATTATTCCCGCTCTGGGTTAATGCATCGTAAAAGTCGGCGACATCATCATCTTTTTTTATAATATTACCCCACAGTTTATTGCTAATTGTGACGATATTATTCCAATCATAAATATAGGCTTCAGGATAGGTGTATTGAATGTAGTCAGTATGTTCACCCCGTATTGATTCTGGCTGGTAATCTCGCGGGAAAAAACCAAAGACACTAGGGGCAGCAAGAGGAGCCTGATTGAAAATCACGCCAGTTTCTGGTTCCTTGTGATTAAGTAATGGACCTGTATAAGGAAGTAGGATCTTATCTCTTGGCGGGGCAATTGCCCTTCTTGCGCTGGCGTACCAAAGGAGCGGTTCTTTTATTCGTCCTGTTTCACATCTCTTGTTGCTTCGACCATCGATGGCATCTGGGTGAAGCATTATGGCTTTCACCATTGACTTCATATCCCAGTTACTTTCCTTAAATACAATGGATACGTCTCTTACGTAAGAGCCTCGGGGGTTTGAAATAGTTAACTGTTGGATCATGAAACGACTGAAATTGCCTGCTACCGAGTTGGTACGTTGCTCTAGAATAATGTCTAATGCGGCTTTTATATCACCTTCAAGGCTTAGGCCTTGTGGTATTGTTTCACCCATGAAACGTTTGCTGCCATCATCATGATATTCAGGGTATTCAATAACAGGTGAGAGCCAATCTCCGCCTTCTTTACCCCATGCTTTAGCATCTTTGATGCCTATACCGGTAAATACTCGAGCGAGCTCCTGCACATCATTTTCAGTGTAGTTTGGTTTTCTGTTACCCTCAGCATCAATGGCAAAGTTTCCGTTTTGATACCTTTTTTCTGCTCCACAAGTAAAAAGTTGCATCATTTCCCGGGCATAATTTTCATCGGGAATGGTGCCACTCTCGGGGTCTGCTTTTTTGTTATATAGCGATGAAAGATAAGCACACATTGCAGGATGAGTAGATACTTGGTTAAGCAATCCAACAAAACTTCCTGTCCCGCCTTTCAACAACATGTCGTGAAAATTGATGGTAGTCCAGTCACGGCCGCTTAAGAAAGGGTGATGTGATGAAATGACAAACCATTGTGACAATGCAAAACCGACTCTCTGCTGAAGCTGATCAGGTGCAACCATTGCGTTAGTCCACCATGCTGAATAATGGTGAGCTTGTGTCGGTTTATCCGTGCTAAGCGTTGCGCTGGGGTAGAGCAGAGTGATTGGCATTGACAGTTGTTCGTCAATCCAGGCTTCCCAGCCAATATTTGTAATGTGGTTAACGGTCGTTTCGTTAGCACCAAAGGTGGCATAGTTTGCGAGTCTTGCCGCTTTAGTTCTGACCTCATTGGCGACGGCGCTTGATACATAAGTGTTGGCTGCAAAAACATTTGATGAAAAAACAGGTAAGATAACACTTGAACCTGCAACACATGCGAATCCTTTCAGGAGCATTCGACGTACTTGATCCATAAGTTGTCTCCAAATAATATTGGTAAGTATTTACTTGGTAAGTATTGAGTTTGTTCAAATTTTCGCCAATTGATATTTACATTACTTGCAGGACATCGGATTTATATACACAAAAACACTATTCGTTCGATATTTTTCAAGACTGTTATTACTATTATTTGTTTTTTTACGCTGTATGTTCTAGCGCTTCAATTTGTCTATCTGAGATTGACAAATAACCCGTTGCAGCGGTGGCGCAAAAACGCTACCGCTCAACCGGAACAGAAGCTGCTCTCACCAGCTCCTATTTAACTCCCCATCCCCGAATACTTTACGCCTGAAAGTCGTGCCATTTCCCTATGCCAAGTAGCCAGGTCATTGCGATTAAATTTTTCAAAAGAATCGTGGCCACAAGCTCTGGCCATTACTGACATTAATTCAGTGGATGCTTCAAAAAAGTTTTTGAGCTGAACTGCCGATTTTTCAATATTTAAGCGTTGACGCAAATCTTTTTTCTGCGTCGCAATACCTGCCGGACAGTTATTTGTATGACACATTCTTGCGGCTACACAGCCGATAGCCTGCATGGCACTGTTTGATACTGCAACACCATCCGCACCTAGGGCTAATGCTTTCACAAAGTCGATTGGAACGCGTAAACCGCCAGTAATAATTAGCGTGACGCGACCACTCGCACCTTGCTCGTCTAGATACTTTCGCGCACGAGCAAGTGCTGGAATAGTGGGTACGCTAATGTGGTCCCTGAACATTTCAGGGGCAGCGCCTGTGCCGCCACCTCGACCATCTAAAATAATGTAATCTGCACTGGCATCTAATGCGAATTGAATATCTGCTTCGATATGATTAGCACTGAGTTTAAATCCAATGGGAATACCGCCAGTGACTTCACGCACACGGTCTGCAAATTTTTTAAAATCTTCTACCGTCGTTAAATCTTTAAACGTGGGAGGCGAAATGGCAGGGGTACCTTCTGCTATTCCTCTGACTTCGGCAATTCTCCCTATGTTTTTGTTACCAGGTAAATGGCCGCCGGTGCCGGTTTTTGCGCCTTGTCCACCCTTAAAATGAAACGCCTGAACATTCTTTAATTTAGACTCATCATACCCAAACCCCGCGCTGGCCAGTTCATAAAAATATTTTGAGTTTGCTGCCTGCTCTTCAGGTAACATACCGCCTTCACCAGAACAAATGCCGGTCCCCGCCAGTTCAGCCCCCTTTGCCAACGCAATTTTTGCTTCTTCAGAGAGTGCCCCAAAACTCATATCCGAGACAAACAATGGGATACTGAGTTTCAGTGGTTTTTTTGCCTTAGGACCGATCACTAACGCGGTATTCACCGCTACATTTTCCATCAGTGGTTTGTTGGCCATCTGTGCAACCATTATCTGTAGATCATCCCAGTGTGGTAGTTGATAACGTGGCACCCCCATTGATGTCATGGGGCCATGATGGCCGATCTTAGATAAACCCTCTCGAGCCAGTTGATGAATGAATTCAACCGTTGGTTCTTCCTTGGTGGCGTTAGCGGTAGGAATATGGGTAGCTTGAATTTGAACGCCCGGTCCTTCTTTACCAATTTGCTCTCTATCAAATTGCTTATGACTACCATCACAAAAAGGGCTATTGGCGGTATGTTTGCATTGGCATAAATAGGCATCACCGCTTTCTTGGGCTGTAAATGGTTTGGGTTTAAAGTCTGTTCCTGCATGAGAACCGTCACAAAAAGGTTGGTTATTCGAGCGGCCACAGGCACAAAAATAATATTCTTCCCCCTGATTAAGGCTCACTTTTTTGGGTGATATCGCTGCAATTATAGGTTTAGTCATTGTAGATCTCCTTTACTTTATATCTACTGAATTCCAATGTAACTTCCTGTTTTACCATCCCATATGGTAATAAGCCCATATCCGTTAAATATTCATTGGTAACCATTGTTCGTAATACTGCCATTCTAAATATTAACGTGATCTTTTGTACTGTTGTTCTCATCAGTTTTATACCCTCGGCTTTACCGGCAGCATGCGTGGAAGGACATCAGCTTCAGGCTTATCGAGAAAGCGATGTTTTAGTGCGCCCGCAATATGGGCAAATAATGCAGCCATGAGGGTGTATACCAGTAGGACATGGGCTTGTTTAGCTACTAGGGCCATCTCGGGATTTTTACCAAACAACAAAGGTAAGTCGACCAATCCGAATAGGCTAACAGGGTAACCAAATAAATTAGTCATGGCATAGCCGCTAAATGGGATGGCTAACATTAACAAGTATAGTGAGCCGGTAACCGTTTTTGAGAGTAATCGTTCCCAACTCGCCAATACGTCGGGCAATTTGGGAGAGTGATTAATACGACTCCAAATCACACGGAGAATAGCGAATTGCATGAAGATAACGCCAAACGATTTATGTAAGTTCATCATATTTTGGCGAGGATACCTCTTGCTTTAGCTGGAGGAGGAATCGCTTGCACTTCCTTTTTTGCTAGTGATCGTATTGGTATCCGTCTCGGCTATGAATAGCCTGACAGTGCTTGTGGCTTATGCCTTGGATCGTTATGTTGCTGGTTGTTATATTGAAAAAACCTGTGGCCCTGACTGCCACTCGGCCTTTGTGATTTCCCGCTTTCTTGCCGCTTGGTACATTAGCGATGACAATATCACCTGTTTTAAAGCCTTTGATGACGCTGTTCTGCTTCGCTGTTCTGCTTCGCTTTTGTGCGAGGAAAGCCATACTTATTAACTCGGCACATCTGGCGCGAACCGTGGCCTGTGGCTTTAATCAATAACGGTTTGATCAGCGGGTGAATAGAAACTCTCTCTCCTGTTGAACCTGCGCAAGCCGCGTCAATCCAGTGATCTTTTTGGTAGTTTTGCTCAGTCCGGTTCTTCTTGGTTCTGCCACCACTCCAAAATGTAACGGGCAATCCAGCTTCCTTTAACACCTCACCAATTTTATAGCGGGTTGCGTTAACGGCTGCCGCATCACGAAGTGAATTCGTTTTGTTGGCGATTATCTTAGGCACATGGATTGCGCGAGCTTTATTGAGTTTGCTCTTTGACTTCTTGATCTTAAGCAACCAGTCAGTCAGTAATAATGCGCCTTTTTCTTCGTTACAAGTTCGGCACGAAACAACTAAATTGGAAACACTGTTGCCGCCGCGTTTAGCGCGAGGGTGCTTGTGATCAATGTTTAAGATCTCATCACCTGACGCACCAGCGCAATAAACACATGAATGCTTGTCGCGCTGTAAAAGATATTCTCTCAACTCGAAGCCAAGCAATGTCCCGCGCTGGTACTCAACACCAGAAATATCGGGATTAGCCATGAGTTGCATGTCAAACCGCACAGTTTCGACCACTATATCGGTGATAGGCGCTGATTTTATGAGTTTATATGCCCATGTATCACAATTATGAACCCGACTCATAATACTTGGTGCCAGCCAGCCCTTCGGTCTAGCTCTGTTCGAATACCGTTTCTGTCTGTAGCGCAAGTTTCGGCTGCGTCTGCCTCCGCGTTGATCTGCCCTTGATGTAATGGCCTCGCTAATGCTGTGACCTCGGTGGCTTAAATTAGCCGCCCAAACGGTTTTGATGCCGTTTTTGCCGTGAATATTTAGTGCTACGCCCGTTGTTTTACTGCCGGGATCGTACTTTAATTCTGTTTTTTGAGTGTCACCCGACTCACGATGGTGCATTATGATCGTAAATGGATACCGCTTAAAAACAGATGCTTTCTTTTCGCGCAGCAGTGCTCGTGCTCTTGCAGGATTGCAAGGCATTAGCGGGTGTTTCTTGCTGCTTAAAACTAAAACTCGTTGCATTGTGTTACCTTTTAATGCGTTCTCAGCCGAAGCTGGTAAAGTATGCCTCGTCAATGTTATGCGAAGGTTTTGATGATAACGACACTGGCTTAACCTCGTCGGCCTGTTTAGGCGTTATCCGCAGAGCTTGGGACTGGCAAAAGTCATCCCAAGGTGCCTATGTATTCTTCGCTAACGTAGCAATTAAATGCTTAGACTGGTCAATATAAGGCTTTTACAAGCCAGCCCCTTTAGGGGCGGGTAATTGACTATCTGCATTTTGCTTGGGTCTGCTTTATCTAATCCGGTCATGTAAGTACCCACTGCAATGAGTACGATCAACATCAGAGCCATCCCCCAGTGCAAAAATTTAGCAGACTTCCCATAGCCTGGTTCTTTTATTTTCTCAGTATTCATAATTCACCTTTTCAATCAGATTGCTGACAACTAATGCCTTATATAATCACTTGCACATAGCTTATTGTATTTTCATGGATTGATATATAAGCTAGTTGTCAACTCATTGTTCTCTCTCAGGTGCTAATGTGAATATTTTAACGCTTATGGAAACCTTTTCTGCTGTTGTCGAAACAGGCAGCTTTACTGCGGCAGCTGAAAAGCTTGGGCTTTCCAAATCCTTTGTCAGTAAACAAGTCTCAACTTTGGAGTTAGACCTAGGAACCCGGCTGCTTTACCGTACCACTCGTAAATTGAGCTTGTCTGATGAAGGCGGGCAATTTTATAACCACTGCAAGATAATTATGGCAGAAGCTGAAAATGCGCGTGCCGAAGTCATGGACAGCCAAATAGCACCTCGGGGGAAAATTCGTATAACAATGCCTCAAAGTCTTATCATTTCAGGCTTTGGTCAATTACTGATAGAGTTTCAACTTCAATACCCAGAAATAGAGCTTGAAGTGATTACCAGTGGACGTATTGAAGACTTGGTAGAAGAAGGTATCGATATTGCGCTAAGAGTAGGGCAGCTGGAAGACTCAAGCCTCATATCTCGTCGGTTAGCAGACTGCACGTTTCAGGTTGTTGCCTCTCC
>JBLHNW010000024.1:0-18008 GCA_047622205.1 Paraglaciecola sp. | reverse complement strand
TCTATTTCACCGCGACGCCAAGTTTCATATATTTTCTATCAGTATTTTCATTTTGAAACGCATAGTACAGATCAATTTAGCTATGCTCTCATCATCGATGTGGCTAACATATCCATATGCGTCAAAATGCGTGTCTAATCAGATGAATTATTTATGCATAGATATTCAAACGATTATTTCTGTGAGAACTTTTGAGGAATTGAACAGGATCAAGCAAATTTAGCCAAATATTAAAAAAGACAGGCATAACAATTTTGTGGGCTGATGAAATTGCTTATCTTCAATTAAGAAAACGCCTCGCAAATGCGAGGTCGTAAGCATAGGTGTCTAGTTAATTTTCTTTGATTTAGGCCGAGTGCTCAACGGCCGGGTTCGCGGCAGAAGTCCGCAATGTTGCGAGCTGTTTCGCGGCTAATCTCAGGACATATGGTCGGGAACACTTCGGTTGCGTGTGCGGTGCCCATGACCTGTCGACATCGGGCCTGCACGCCTTCGCGCAACAAGAGCCGATAGAAGTTGACGCCTTCGTCGCGAAGCGGGTCGCATTCGTTCACGCTGATTATTGTCGGCGGCAAGCCCTGCACATCTTCGCTCTTTGCGAAACGGGGCCAAGCGAGAGGGTTTTGCTTTTCGAGTTCTTCAATACCGTAGGCCATCGCGCCGTAGTTGCTGTGCAGGTCGAGCAGGATGCCGTTGTTCTCAACCGACGAAGGGTTTTCTTCAAGGGGCCAGGTTCCTGCGATGTAGGGACAAAGTGCGTAGAGCCCGTGGATCAAGTTGAGCTGATTTTCTTGCTTTAGTTTTAGCCCCGTGGCTAAAGTCAGATTGCCGCCTCCACTCTCACCGGCAATGATTATTCGCTTCGGATCGATGTTCATCGAAGCCGCATTTTCAGAAACCCACTTCAGACCGGACACGCAATCGTTCAGTCCAGCCGGGAAGGGAGCAACTTCGGTCGCAGAACTCGCCGTGACGCAATTGCGGAAGTCGACCATCGCAACATTTACACCACAGGCGGCTATGATTTTGCCCCAGGCGCGATAGTTCCCGTCATAACAAGACATGACCATCATTCCGCCCCCGTGGATGTAGTAGACACAAGGCAGGGGGTCGTCGGATTCCGGTTGAATCAATTGAATCTTCACCGTGTTGCCATCCGGGGACGAACTGAATTCTCTAGTCGATATCGTAAGCCCCGCAGAAGGCGCGATGTCTTCGTTGTCGAACATCTCAATAAATCCCTTCAGCGCTTCCCGCGCGGCGATGGCTTTTGCGGAGTTCGCTTGTTCCAGAATTTGTTCGCGACTCTCGAAGTTGTGTGGGGGGGGTAACTGCATCATGTTCAGTAGTGGCTTGAGACGGGGGTCGAGCCGGAGGTCGTCGTCGATCTTTGAATTACTGATAGGTTTTACCTTCAAAATTGTTGACTGTATAGGAAGGTTAAACGCTATCCCTGATATAAACAACAGACTTGGATTGAGAAAATTCTGATTTACGTAACTAGCAAGGGGCAGGAAATATTTAACAGTCTGACCGTCCGTTATCTAAGCGATAGTCAATGCTCCAATTCCCTTAAAAGCTCTGAAACCGAAATTCCTAAGCAGTTTGAGGATAGATATCAGTCACTGCAAACTCTTATTGATGTTTTGTAGGACCTTGTTACCAGGACACAAATCCGCTTCGTTTAGACTGCGTAATGGGTTATTTGTATTTGTGTCTATTCTCTTGTGCAAATCCTCGGAGTCCGGATCCACATAAAGTAACCCGGTTAAAATATTTCCTTCTGACCGGCAATCCTGTATGCGATTCAGGGCTGACTGACGGTTATGAATGTCTAATTTGTCATCGGTTTTATATAGATGCAACACAGAGCCGTCGTGCAGCGTCACTTCTTGGGAACTCCCGGGTTCATATGCAGTATTAATTTCTTGTTTCATGGGAACAAAATCAATGGTTCCCGTGGCTGCTAGATGATCTCGAATATATTCGTAACCCTTGCTGGAACCAGGGTTGTTATTAAAAGTGACACAGGGAGAGATTACGTCAATAAAGGCAAAGCCTGAATGAGTAATGGCCGCTTTTATTAATGGGATAAGTTGGGCTTTATCTCCAGAAAAACTTCTACCTACAAAGGTCGCGCCCAGTTGTAATGCAAGGCTGGCTAAATCAATTGATTCAAACGGACTGGGTTGGCCTTTTTTACTGTGCGACCCGAGATCAGTTGTGGCTGAATCCTGCCCTTTGGTCAGGCCATAACAACCATTGTTTTCTACAATATACATCATGTTCAGATTGCGTCGAACCGCGTGACAGAACTGTCCCATGCCAATTGATGCAGTGTCTCCGTCACCGGATACGCCGATAAAAATCATCTCACCGTTGGCCATATTGGCACCTGTGGCTACCGAGGGCATGCGGCCATGAACCGAGTTAAAACCATGTGATTTACCAAGAAAATAGGTGGGCGTTTTAGATGAACAACCAATACCCGATAATTTGGCAACCAAGTGCGGGGCGATGGATAATTCGAAGCAAGCTTGCACAATCGCCGCACTAATTGAGTCATGGCCACAGCCTGCACATAATGTAGAAATTGCACCTTCGTAATTTTTTTTGGTAAAACCCAGTTCATTGACAGGTTGATTGGGGTGGCGAAAATCAGGTTTAAAAAAACTCATACGGCCTCTTAGTTTTTAGCTACTTGCTTTCTTGCGAAAAGGGGTGACATTTTCATTGTCTAATACATCTTTTACCTGGGTATAGATAAACCGCGCGGTTATAGGCATACCGTCATAGTTTAAGATACGCAGCAAACGCTTGGGATTGATTTCGCATTCATTGACCAATAGAGATCGCATTTGCCCATCGCGGTTCTGTTCGATAACAAATAAGAGCTCATGTTGGTCAACAAAATCTTCAATAGCTTTATCAAAAGGAAAGGCCCTAATACGACAACTGTCTATGAAAATTTCGTCCCCAGCTAAATAATCAGCGGCTTCGAGTGTTGCGGCCTGACTAGTACCGAAATGTATTAAACCTATTTTGTTGTTTTTTCCGTTGTAGCTTATTTCTGGCTGAGGAACATAAGTTTTAGCGGTTTGCCACTTTTTAAGCAAGCGCTGCATATTCTTCACATACTCTTCAACGTCTTCAGTGTAGACAGCATATTCATCACGAGATGTGCCACGCGTAAAGAAGGCGCCTTTAGTGGGATGAGTTCCGGGGTAGGTACGATAGGGAATGCCGTCTCCGTCTACATCCAGATAACGACCAAAACGCTCACTCATATTTTCTAGATCTTCCCTACTCATTACCTTACCTCGATGGTAAGAGCGGGTATCGTCCCATTCTAATGGATCAGAAAGGCTATCATTCATACCCAAATCGAGATCCGACAGGATGATAATGGGAGTCTGTAATTGTTCCGCCAAGTCAAAGGAAGCGGCGGTCATCTCAAAACACTCTTTAGGTGTAGATGGGAATAACAACACGTGTTTGGTGTCACCATGTGAAGCATAGGCACAAGCCAGTACATCTGATTGCTGAGTACGAGTAGGCATCCCGGTTGAGGGACCAGCGCGCTGAACATTAATTAATACTGTGGGTATTTCAGCAAAGTAGGCTAAACCGAGGAACTCACTCATTAATGAAATACCTGGGCCACTAGTGGCGGTGAACGCTCTTGCCCCATTCCAACTGGCTCCAATCACCATCCCTATTGCCGCCAGTTCGTCCTCTGCCTGCAAGATTGCGTAATTTTTCTGACCGCTTCCGGGATCTATTCGCAGCCGTTTGCAGTACTTTTCAAATCCCTCTACCACAGAAGTTGATGGTGTAATTGGGTACCAACCGGCGACGGTTGCACCACCGTATACCGCGCCTAAACCACAGGCGGTATTTCCGTCAATTAGGATCTTCTCAGTCAAATTTTCGCAGCGTTCAACGGTAATAGTAATTGGGCAGGAATAATTTTCTCTGGCGTAGTGATAGCCTAACTCCAAAGCATGTATATTTGGTGCGATGAGCTTTTCTTTGCCGTTAAATTGTTCAGCTACAAGTCCTGAAAAAACATTAAACTCAATGTTAATTAAGGCTGCTAATGCACCAACGTAGATTACATTTTTAAATAGTTGTTGCTGACGAGGATCTTTATATTCCTCTAGACATATGCGTGTTAACGGCAAACCAATAAAGTTAATGTCGTCACGCATAATACGCAAATCAAGGGGCTTGGTGTTGTCATAAATAAAATAGCCGCCGGCTATTACTTGCTGAATATCTTTAGCCATACTCTGGGGATTTACCGATACCATGATATCAATGTCTCCCCGCCTTGCGGTATAACCTTTGTCACTGACGCGCACTTCATACCAGGTTGGTAAACCTTGAATGTTTGACGGAAAGATATTTTTCGGACTGATCGACAGGCCCATGCGATAAAGTGCCTTGGCAAACAAGCTATTGGCACTGGCTGATCCTGTGCCGTTAACATTGGCAAACTTGATAACTAAATCGTTAACCGACGATATTGGATCTACTGATGACATTAGATTATCGCTCCATCTTACAGGATGTTGTTTCACCAGCTTGGGTTTCCGTGTAAAGGAACTTTTGCATATCCCAGGCAGTAGTGGGGCACCTTTCAGCACAAAGACCACAGTGTAGGCAAACATCTTCGTCCTTAACCATGACTCTTTGTGTTTGCAGTTTTCCCTCAGAGACGTACAAATCCTGACTTAGGTTAGTGGCCGGCGCACTGAGTTTGGTTCGCAATACATCCTCCTCAACTGGTTCGGTGAATGTGATGCAGGATGTTGGGCAGATATCCACACACGCGTCACATTCGATGCACTTTGATTCGGTAAATACTGTCTGCACATCACAGTTCAGGCAGCGTTGTGCTTCAGAAAAAGCTTGTTGCGCATCAAAACCAAGCTCCACTTCCACGAGGCGGTCTTTTAACGCTGTCTGCACATCCGCATGAGGAACGACATAACGAACATCTGTGTTTACGCCACTTTCGTAACT
Source organism: Paraglaciecola sp. (assembly GCA_047622205.1). Taxonomy (GTDB): domain Bacteria; phylum Pseudomonadota; class Gammaproteobacteria; order Enterobacterales; family Alteromonadaceae; genus Paraglaciecola. Next base: position 12,980 of record JBLHNW010000024.1, on the reverse strand, counting down.
CCATTCGTGTATGCCCATTTTTTGACTGACCAACGTAACCCCGGGAGGTAATCGTTGCGTTACACTCTGATCATTTAAAAACAAATCGATGGATACCGCTGCCTGATGGCCATGAGCGACGGCGGTAATAATATTCTCTGGGCCAAAGGCCGCGTCGCCGCCAAAAAAGACTTTTTCTAGAGTGGACTGAAAGGTGTGTTTATCTACTACCGGCATATCCCATTGACCAAACTCAAGTCCCAAATCTCGTTCAATCCACGGGAACGCATTGTCTTGACCAATAGCGATACAGACATCGTCACAGGGGACAAATATTGGCTCGAGGCCCCTTGATATAAGCGTACGTTTACCGTTATTTTCATATTTCGCCAAGACTCTGTCGAAATACATCCCAATTAATTTTCCATTTGTTACTACGAATTCAAGGGGCACATGATTTTCGATCATCTGCACACCTTCCCGTTCCGCGTCTGTAATTTCCCATGGTGAAGCTTTCATTTCGGCTCTAGGACTGCGAACAATTACCTTCACCTCGTCAGCTCCTAAACGTAGGGAGGTTCGACAACAATCCATGGCGGTATTACCACCGCCTAATACAATCACCTTTTTACCAATAGAGTCGATGTGCTCAAATGCGACACTAGATAACCAGTCGATGCCAATATGAATATTTTTGTCAGCTTTGATGCGACCCGGAATATCAAGATCGCGACCTCTGGGTGCTCCTGTGCCAACAAAAACCGCGTCGTAATTTTTATCGAGTATGTTTTTAAGACTATCTACAAACGTATTAAAGTGACATATCGGTCCCATGTTGAGGATGTAATCTATTTCCTGATCAAGCACGTCAACAGGCAATCTAAACGAAGGGATTTGACTGCGCATAAAGCCACCTCCAACGGCTTGTTCATCGTATAGATCAATGGCGTATCCTAAGGGCAATAAATCACGAGCAACCGTTAATGAAGCCGGCCCTGCACCTATTAGGGCGACTCGTTTACCATTCTTTTTAAGAGGAATAGAAGGCATTAGCGCAAGTAACGCTTCTTCGTCTCTATTATCTGCGGCAACTCGCTTAAGTCGGCAGATTGCCACGGGCTCTTGTTCCAATCTGCCGCGTCGGCAAGCAGGTTCGCATGGACGGTCGCAGGTTCTGCCAAGCACACCGGGAAATACATTTGAATGCCAATTAAGCATGTAAGCGTCGGTATACCTGCCTACAGCTATTAACCTAATATATTCTGGTACGGGAGTATGGGCGGGACAGGCATATTGACAGTCCACTACTTTGTGGAAATATTCGGGATGAGATATATCGGTTGCTTTCAAATCTGCTCGTCCTTTTATAATGCAAGAAACAAACTTAGTAATAGAAACAACTTGTTAAGTAACTCAGAACTTACATTTCAAAGTGACTCGGGATTACCATACACCTATAAATTATTGCTTTAGTCGCATAACTACAAATGTTTAATCTAGTATTTATTCTATACCCTTTATCCTTGAAATTGCATGTTTGTTGGCTGCACCCATTCATCCCAATTACTTAGCAGACTAAGCTCTTGGGGTCTGATTTATTTGCCGCCGCCAAGCAATTTCAATGACTTTGTGTATACCTGCAAAGCTGTTCCCTGAATTTATACTAAAGTTAAATTCGACATTGCTCAAGACCTAGCTACAGAGTTTTTCGCAATATTGGACATTTTTGTTTACAAAAATATGAAAAATAAGCAAGTTTGTCACTAATCGGATGATGCTTTGACAGCAGAGTTTGCTAATTGTGTACCGAATAAAGATAAGAAACAGTAAGCAGTAAAATAGTAAAAGCCTTGTCCTACAGCGGATAGAGTTTGACTGCTTATGTCGATCGCTATCTTAAAACCAAACAAGCTCATGTTATGACTATTAACTGTTTCGGCATGATTGGTTGACAAAATTGCCAGAAACACAGCGACCACAAATACATCGGCCATTGACCACTTCCCAATACTTGATACTACTCCTAACAATCTTTTTTCTAACTGGGTGTTTCTTTTAACGTATGCAATTGTTACTAATGAAGTTTTAAATAATGGAATACATACCGAAAATAGAAAAATCAGCCCCGCTACCAACAAACGTTGATCAGCCCATAAATCCTGCACAGTTGCCATAATAGAAAGCTCTTTATCTATCAGAGATGATGTCAATGTTGATGAGCTTAATACTGCGGCCATCTCCATATTCAATGCAAACATGGGTAATAATATGCCAGGAAAGAATAGCCCCAAAGCAGCGATGTTTAATGCAAAACCAAGATGTCTTTTTATCAATTTCTTTCTCTTTAGATGGGAGGCTCAATAACAAGCTGTGATGAGAGTGTCATCATTCAAGCCCGCCAAAATTTCATTTTGATATTATACCCGAATTACTTTAAATTCCTGCCGAAAATAAATTGAATATTCGTAGTGACCTCAGTAAAGCTCAGATAAACTACCTAATTAAGAATCATAGCTAGACGTTAGTATGTAAGCCCATCGCGGTGCTACCGTAATTGACATCTTTTAAACTTCAAGCAATACAATAACAGGTCATTATGCAGTCATTGTTGTCGGATATTGTCGAACAGGTTCAACCGCTTATAGGCCAAGGCAAGGTTGCCGACTATATTCCGGCCCTTGCAGAGGTGTTACCTAATTCCTTTGGTATCGCGGTTTACGATATTTCAGGACAGGTATTTAAGGCGGGAGATGCAGATACTCCTTTCTCAATACAGAGCATTTCTAAAGTTTTATCTTTGACCCTAGCTCTAGATCTTTACGGAGAAACTTTATGGGAGAGGGTGGGGCGCGAACCTTCTGGTCAGGCATTTAATTCGATAATTGAGCTGGAACTTAAACAGGGGATCCCGCGTAATCCCTTTATTAACGCCGGCGCCATACAAGTCTGCGACATGCTGCAGAGCCGCTATGCAGCACCTAAACAGCGAATTAAGGAACTGGCCTGGCAACTTTCTGGTAACAAGGAGATTAGTGCAAATAAAAAAGTAGCCTACTCAGAAATGGAGTTTGGCTCGCGTAGCGCGGCAATGGCGCACCTGATGAAAGCCTTTGATAATTTTTCAAACCCTGTTGAGCGAGTATTAAGTACCTATTTTCATGCCTGCTCATTGGAAATGACCTGTGTTGATCTGGCCAAGTCCATGTCGTTTTTAGCTAATCATGGGCGCTCGGTGGTAGACCAAAAGCAAATAGTGTCATCCAGGCAAAGCAAGCAAATAAATGCTTTGTTAGCCACATGCGGTTTATATGATGAGGCAGGTGATTTTGCCTATCGCGTTGGTATGCCGGGCAAGAGTGGAGTAGGAGGTGGAATAGTCGCGGTTATACCCGGAGAACTCTCGGCTTGCGTATGGTCGCCAGAGCTAAACCCGGCCGGAAACTCCCTTGCCGGGAGTAAAGCCTTAGAGCTCTTTACGACGAGTCTCGGCAGATCAATTTATTAAATTCAGGTTAAATACCAAGAAAATAGGGCCCTGAGGCCCTAATTAAACATCGACTAGTTTGTGACTGGAAACCCCCGATCACGCATCAGCGCTTCGACTTCTGCATCACGGCCACGAAATAAGCGATAGGCTTCTTCAGGAGGCATAGCGTTACGAATCGAAAATAGGTACTTTACAAGTTTGGTACTCATTTCTTTGTCATAAAATCCGCCCGGTGCCTCGGCAAACGCTTCTGCTGCGTCGGACGTTAATACTTCCGCCCACATGTATCCATAATAACCCGATGAGTAACCTTCACTAGAGAATATATGGTTAAAGTGCGTACTGCGGTGACGCATGGGAATTTCCTCAGGCATGCCTAATTTGGCAAGTTGTTCTTGTTCGAATTTCTGTGGTTCGATAAGGCTCGGATCAGTAGTGTGATAGAGTAAATCCATAGTTGCAGAAGCCAAGTATTCTGTGGTCTTGAAGCCCTCGTTGAAGGTTGCCGCCTGCTTGATTTTTGCGACTAACTCTGACGGGATAGGTTCGCCGGTTTTGTAGTGCACCAAATAGTTGTTGATGACTTCATCGGTGATTAACCAGCGTTCAAGTAACTGAGACTGAAATTCGGTGTAATCACGCACGCCAGTATGGGACTTGGGATAAGCAACAGTAGCGGATAAAAAATGTAATGCATGGCCAAATTCATGGAAGTACGTTTCCGCATCGTCCCAGGAGATTAAAGTGGGTTCACCTTCCAAGCCTTTTACGAAATTAGAATTGTTAGACGATAAAACAGTTTTTTTGCCGTCAAAAGTGGTGAAGCTACGATAGGTTGTTGCCCAGGCTCCTGAGCGTTTGCCCTTGCGCCCAAAAGGGTCCAGATACCATAATCCAATATGTTCGCCGCTAGTCTTATCTTTCACTTCCCAGACTTTTACATCTTCATGAAACACCGGAACTGAACCTTCAGGTACCGGACTAAATTCGAAATTAAATAGACGACCGGCCACATAAAACATTGCCTCGCGCAGATTATCTAATTGTAAATACTTCTTCACTTCGCCTGAATCTAAATCGTATTTCGCTTTACGGACTTTTTCGGCATAATGCCTATAATCCCAGGGTTTGATTGTAATATTACTGCCTTCAGCGTCAGCAATATCTTGCATGTCCGCCACTTCTTCTTTCACCCTTGCAATAGCGGCAGGCCAAACCTTGTGCAGCAATGCCATGGCATTTTCAGGCGTTTTTGCCATTCGGTCTTGTAATATCCACTGAGAATAATTGTCATAGCCTAATAAGCCAACTCGCTCATCTCTTAGTGTCAGAATTCTTTTGATAAGGTCATTGTTATCAAATTCGTCACCATTGTTGCCTCGGTTATAATAGGTTTGCCATACCTTTTCACGCAGGGCACGTTCATCAGAATAAGTTAAAAATGGATCCATAGAGGAGCGAGAGTTGGTAATTGCATATTTGCCTTTTTGCTCCCGTTGTTCTGCAGCAGAAGCTGCGGCGGCAACTTGTGAATCAGATAACCCGGACAGTTGCTCTTTATCCAAATACAAAACGTAATTTTCTTCATCTGCCAGTACATGGTTGCCAAATTCTGTATGCAGTCCGGCTAATTCCTGGTTGATATCGGCATAGCGCTTTTTAGCTTCGTTGTTCAGGGTCGCACCGTTACGAGCGAAGCTGTTATAAGTTAACCAGGTAACCCGCTGCTCTTCGGAAGTAAGAGATTTCATTTCTTCGCTTTCATACACGGCTTTAATGCGCGAGAACAGGCCTTCATTTTGGATTATCTTTGAATTAAAGGCCGATAACTTTGGTGCCATTTCAGCCTGAATTTCTCTAAATTCACTAGTGGATCTATTTCTACTCCAAATGCCTCGATAGCGGTTGGTGCGAGCTAGTTCCGCACCTGATTTTTCATAAGGCACTATTGTATTGGCAAAGGTCGCTGCTGCAGCATTATTAACTATGGTGTCAATTTCGGCTAACTTGATCGCCATGCCTTTTTCCAAAGCGGGAATGAGAAATGCCAAATCCATTTTGTCAAAAGCTGGTACCCCACCATATGGGCCAGTAAATTCAGCCATGAGTACGTTTTCGTTAGCCATCTGCTCAGCACTTGTGCTTGTGGCAGATTTGCTTACAGGATTTGATTCCATTTTTGCGTCTGTGCAGCCGCCTAGTGCTAGTGCTACTGTCAAACTAGTGAGTGTTAATAGATATTTCTTCATTAATTTTCCGTGTCGTTCTGCAAGTTTGTTTACTTGCTATTGTTATTAGAAATTTACAGTTAAACATACTAACTCAGGGACATTAAAGTTCAAAGCATGGCAGTGTTTTTCGGGCAAACATGAGTAAGCTGGGTTTTACTTGGTTAAAAAACAGTGATTTTATTGTATTTGGTAAAGTCATAGTTTTTTACAATCATGTGGTTAGCGAGAAAATTTCATTGTTACGAATAGCTTTATATACCTATTACATTGAGGTGATACGACACTTTAGGACCTAAGCGATTACTATTTAGCCATCGTATGAACACTGCAACAAAGCGGAGACATCAAAAATGGTTAAGTACTTAATAATATTACTTTCACTATTCTCCCTGCATTGCAGTGCCAACGATAATTTTCTGTCACAAAGTGTTGATTGGCTGAAAAAATCCTTACCTGATAATGCTCAAATTGATTTTAATAAAGCCAGTATTAAGTTTAAAGGTTGTAGGCAGAAAGATTATCAATTGATGCTGACTCAAAATATTAATAGCAATTTATATCTGGAAACAAGTGTTGGATATGCTTATGGTAAGTTAAGTTGGGGCGCACATTCGCAAAAAGTCAGCGTTAAAGAATGGTCCCTGGTACCTCGCTATCAGCTAAATGAAAAGATTGATGTGGGGCTCGGTATGGTTGTTCAATCTGCACCTGAATTCAAAACCTCTCAAGGCGTACAATTTGATTTACCCAAAAACTCAACTTGGTTGCTTAGTACGCGTTTTAAGAATTCTTCTGATAAACATTATTTTGAGGTAGCGATGTCCAGTCAACAATGGCAGGCAACCAGCGAAACAGGAAATTGGTTTGTTCGCGGTCGTGCAGACAACAAGTTAAATGTCAGTTATCGTGCATTATTCTAAATAACCTAAGCTCGGGATAAACAACGCCTGTAAGAGCCACTCTTTTCTATCCTTCTCAGCGTTGCTCGCCATAAGTTTAGGGCCACTAAACAACATAACTCGTGCCTTGATAAGAACAGAAATAGCAACACTTACCCTGCAAATATTGTATCAATAATATTGGCCATAACTATCACTTTGAAGTGCAAAGGAAAATTAACTCCTTCGACATTCCTTATTCCGAGTTCAGGTTAAATAGTCTAAAACTTCTTCCTAAAAGTGAATTACTTGATGATTAGGCGGGAGCACTAGACTCACTGTTAAGGTTTGTTTTACTCAAATGCTCAGTATCGTTCAGAAGTCTAATTTTGTAAGGTGCAGTTTTATCAAACTCGGTAACTGAAGTATTGTCCCATCTATCTGGAATTACTTCCTGTCGTTCATTGTATAAAAAATTATTTACTATTGAGCGACACACTAAACCGTGGGTAACAATCGCTAAACGCCCGGTAGTTTGCGCCGCCAAATCAATTATTGATTGCCAGGCTTTGGCGACCCTAAGATCAAACTCCTGCCAGGTTTCACCCTCAGGTGGAGCGTAATTTTCGGCAAAGATATTAAACCCAATATCTCCATAAGCCTGCCCTCTGAGAGTGCCAAAGTTGCGTTCTCGCAATAGCTCAGTCAAGGTCACTGGACATTGCGTATGCATAGCAATCTGGTTTGCCGTTTCTGTGGCTCTTGGCAAGTCACTGCATAATATTTGTTCAATGCCAAGTGAACGAAAACGTTCTGTTAATAAACCTGCTTGCTGCAGGCCAAGTTCTGAAAGCGAGACGTCGGCCGGCTGAACTATGTGGTTTTTATTCTCGCGGGTTTGTCCATGACGTATCAGTAAAATAGACATGATGAGGTCGGCTCCAGAATGATTAAGCGAACACTACAGTTTTGTGTTTATGGATGATTACTCTATCTTGTAAGTGATAACGAACACCATTGGCCAGTGCTGCTTTCTCACAGTTTTTGCCTTTTCGAACCATATCTGCTGCCGAATCACTGTGACTGATGCGCATGACTTCTTGTTCGATTATTGGCCCTTCATCCAAGTCGCTAGTGACATAGTGGCATGTGGCACCAATAAGTTTTACTCCACGATCATAAGCCTGTTGGTAGGGTTTGGCTCCCGCAAAAGACGGTAAAAAGCTGTGGTGAATGTTAATTGCTTTACCGGCCAGCTTCTTACACAGATTATCCGGTACTATCTGCATAAAACGAGCAAGTACGGTTAAATCAGCCTGATACTCTTCAAGTAATGCTTCAATTTCAGCAAATGCCTGCTGTTTATCTTGTTTCTTGAAATCGACCCAATGGAACGGAATATTGTACCAGTCAGCAAACTGTTTCATTTGCGGGTGATTAGCAATGATACAGGTGATGTCACAATAGAGCTCACCACTGTGCCATCGATGCAATATATCCATTAAACAGTGAGATTCGTGACTCGCCAGTAGTGCAACTTTTTGTTTTTCATGTGAATCACTTAAGATCCAATTCATATCAAATTGATGGGCAATTGGCGCAAACGCTAGTTTGATATTACCAATGCTCATACGCAAAGAGTCAGCACTGATCTCATGACGCATAAAAAATCGACCGGTTTGTAAATCAGTGTGATGGCTGGCTTCAATAATAGTCGCGTTTTGTTCGGCTAAAAACTGACTAACCGCAGCGACCAAACCAACCTGGTCGGGACAATCAATGACTAATCTAAAGGTTTGCTGCATAAAAAGTTCACATAATTAATTGTTGCTCTATTTTGGCCTTTAATATAACCACGGGTAAAGAACAATAACAAACTAAGCTATACCCATACCACCTCAAACTGGGCGTTTCAGCGGGAGTTTAAAGCCATTCTTCAAAAAGCAATTTACAATCTTAATGACTTTGAGCAAACTTCATTACTGCCCTGTTGGTTTTTCCTTTCACTGTTTCATCCCACATGGGTAATTCTCCTGAATCCTTAGGGTTGGCAAGAAAATCAGCTTCTCCGGTTAAGGTGAAACCCCATTGCTTCATTTTGTCCTTGATAAGTTGTGGATCTATCCTGTGCAAAGTTCCACCTGCTTGCTCACCAGAGCCGCTCGGCGCAACATGGTCTACAATGCCAACGAGGCCATTTGGCTTGAGGGATTTTTTTATCTTGCCAAGCAGAGTTGGCGCATCAATCTTGTTCCACCCGTTTTTTTCGTCTACGTAATACAGATCATGAAATGTAAGAATCATTAACACTCGATCATAACAACTTTCACAAAGCTGCAGGTCATCGGCTTCCTGATGCACTTCCCGGACATTCGGTAGGCGATTATCAGCGTATCTTGCATGCATTTTTTCTGGGCCGATGTAGTTGATATATGCTGAATTGTTATGTGCATCGACGTTTCCATCTTTGCCCACTATGCCGGATACGATTTCGCTGTAATAGCCAGCGCCAGAAAACAAGTCAAGTACCTGCATGCCTTTTTTGAGTTCAAAAAACCTCAAAACTTCATCAGGATGTCTAGAGGCATCTTTGACTATATCTTCTGTCGGACGTGATTCTTTTGCCAATTCCTGCTTGTAATCGATAGTGGATGTGCAAGCTGTAATGATAAAGCTGATGAATAAAATTACTGGGATGATTGTTTTCATTGTTTCTATCCTTTTTTTTTATCATGTTCCTGCTCAGAATTCGCTTCAAGCTAAATGTGACCAAATGTACATATTAGCGGGTAACAGCCATAATTGGAGCTAATCTCCATGTTTTACGACGTTTATAAATCACACCGTTGGTGGTCGAGACCGATTCAAACAAATGAAACTCCTCGACATCAAAACTGAACGTAGGCTCAATCAATGCCGCTGGTGGATTTTCAGCACATTTTCGAACTAAGGTGAGGTGTGGAATATATTCTTTCTTTTGCATAACAACAGCGCTTCTTAGACTTATTTTTGTAAGCAGATCTGTCAACTGAATATGCTGCTTGGCAATCTGGTGACTGCCAAGCCAAAGTGCTTTCGGTTTGGGCCAATAACCAAGGTTATCAAGGGATAGCGGAAACCCCGGTGTCAATGTAAGCACTTCGCTCTGTTGTATCAGCGACTCAAGTTGGACATCGTTAACCTGCCCCAAAAAAGCCAGAGTGATATGGAAATTAGCTGGTGGTACCATCTTCAAAAATGTTGGCAATGCTTTTTCACGCCAACTTTCGATTGCTAGTTTAATTTGTGCGGGTGGATCAATAGCAAAGAATGCTCGCATGTGAAGTTCCTGTATTTTGGGTATACTTGCCGCTCGTTATTTTACCTGACATTAAAAACCCGCAGCAAGAGAGATCACGTGTTACCTGTTGTTCAAATTCTACCAGCTCTTATTCAACAATTATCCCTCGGTAACGCTATATTGGTTGCACCTCCTGGTGCGGGTAAATCTACCTGCTTACCTCTGAAGCTAATAGAATCAACTGTCTTTACTGGGCAAAAAATAATTATGTTGCAACCTAGGCGGATCGCCGTGCGCAGTATTGCCGGATATTTGGCTGAACAGTTGGGTGAAGCGGTGGGACAAACGGTTGGTTACCGAATTCGTGGCGAGAGTAAGGTCAGTGCGAACACCAAACTGGAAATAGTCACTGAGGGAATATTAACCCGCATGTTGCAAAGCCAAGCAGACCTTCCAGGTATTGGTCTGGTGATCTTTGACGAATTTCACGAGCGAAGCATACATGCGGATTTTTCTCTGGCCTTATGCCTGGAAGTGCAACAGGCGTTGCGGGAAAATCTGCGCTTGCTGGTGATGTCAGCTACTCTGGATGTGAATAGCCTACAGCCCCTTATGCCAGATGCCAAATTATTGCAATGTACGGGTCGCAGTTATCCTGTAAACATCATTTATCAGGGTGACAATACTCAAGGACATCTGTATCAAAAAGTATGTCGGCTCATACTGGCTGTTATTCACCAGCATACTCAGGATACTCTGGTTTTTTTGCCAGGAGCCTCTGATATTCGCCAGACTGCAAGCAGTCTAAAACAAAAACTGCCAGAGGGTTTTAAGATCCATTGTCTGTTCGGTGAATTGGCGAAGTCGGAACAACAAGCGGCTCTGCAACCAGACTCTGAAGGTCTGCGCAAAATTATTCTGGCGACTAATATTGCTGAAACCAGTCTGACCATAGAAGGTATTGACGTGGTAATCGACAGTGGAATGCAGAAAATAGCTACGTTTCAGTTGTCCAAAGGGGTCACCCATCTACAAACGCAACGTATATCCCAGTCGTCAGCAATTCAACGTGCAGGTCGCGCGGGTAGACTTGGGCCTGGAACCTGTTATCGATTATGGAGTGCCGAGCAACAGGATCGACTAGCGAAACACAATACCTCGGAGATCCTGCTCAGTGATATGGCTGCCTTTATACTGGAAGCAGCTGTTTGGGGCAGTACACTAAATGAATTAGCACTGATTGATCCGCCAACTAAGGCGCAGCTTGAACAGGGACTGCAAACCTTACAAGCATTGCAAGTCATTGACCTGGATGAACGTCTGACGGTGCATGGCCGAGCTGTGCATGCCCTGAGCTGTCACCCATCTATAGCCAATATGCTGTTGAGTAGTAAAACAATTAGTCCAGCTCATGCAAGCCTGGCCTGCGCTGTGGCAGCATTGCTTGAAAGCAAAGACCCATTGGGTTATCAGCACGGAGTCCAGCTTTACTCTCGTTTACAATACTTGCAGCAACATAAATCCGACTCTATCTGGCAGTTGGTTAGACAGTGGCACAAAAGAATGAATTGCAGTCTGCAAGACTGGCCATTGGAGGATGTAGGGGTATTATTGGCCTTTGCTTTTCCCCAATGGATAGCCCGCTTACGACACGCTGGGCGTTATCTACTGGCAAACGGATCTGGTGCACAACTGGCAGAAGACGATCCCCTGGCTCAGCAACAATGGATAGTTGCGGCCAACATGCTGAGCACAGATATGCAGCAGGGAGATGTGCGTATTAGGTTAGCGGAATCCCTCAGTAAACAAAATATCGAACACTACTTTAGTCATTTGCTTTACCCATATGATGTTTGTCATTGGGATTCACAACGACAGGCCATTGTCGCAGAAAAGCAACACAAGTTAGGTGAAATTCTGTGGTCGACAGAGCCTGCCTTAAAACCTAGCATTGAAGCTATAAATAAGATTTGGCAAGGGGTGATCCTTAAAAAGGGGGTCATGCAACTGCCTTTCGATGAACATGCCTTGCAGTTGATTTATAGACTAAGACTGGCAAGTACGGTGTTAAATGAATACAATTGGCCTGACATGAGTGTACTTGGCCTGGAAAGCTCCATGGAACAATGGTTGTTGCCTTATATGACTAAGTGCAGAACTTGGAAACAACTGGTAAAATTGAACTTTACCGAGATACTGACCTCTAGATTAGGATGGCAAAGTCAGCAGCGACTCAACAAATTGTTGCCGTTGAAACTCAAAGTGCCAAGCGGTAGTCAAATAAAGCTGACATATAATCCAGATGGAATGGTGCAATTGTCTGTTCGTATGCAGGAAGTGTATGGTTTAGCAGACACTCCGACACTGGCAAATGGCAAACTGAAGGTGCAAATGGCGTTGTTATCTCCTGCAGGCCGCGCCCTGCAGACTACACAAGACTTGGCAGGATTCTGGCATAGCAGCTATAAGTCTGTGCAAAAGGAGATGAAAGGGCGATACCAGCGACATTTTTGGCCAGACGACCCGGCCAACGCGATTGCCACCAGTAAAACCAAAAAGAAAATGAATACTGAATAATAAACGTGATGCACTAATTTAAACCCAATTTAGCTGCTAGTAACATTAGTCTCGCAACTGTCACAGTACCTCCAAATTGGTAAGTATGCTTTTGCTAACCCAGGTCTCAAAAATGAGCTTTATTTTGAAATTTCTGTCTATCCCCATGCCCTTAAAACAACTGTTCATACTATCGTTTGTAGTTACTTTTACCCTCTCAACTAATACGGCATTTGGCGCTGAAAACAGTAGCGAAAACCTTAGTCTTTCAGAAGCGCAAGTTCTAACATTTAATGAACTGCAATTGAATGATCACAATGATGAGTTACGTCTGGAAATAGCGGTTTTTGGGCAATCCTTTGTGTTGCTATTACAAAAAAATGAGTTACTGCTGCGCAAAGCAAGTAGAAAGCTAAGAGAAAAAGAATTTTCACTCTACACCGGTCAGATTGAAGGTGTTGCAAACTCATGGGTTAGGCTTAGTAAAATAAACGGTAAATACACTGGTGCGTTTTACGATGGTAGTGAACTTTGGTTGATTGACTCTGCAGTTACGGTAAACGAGGTGT
>JBLHNW010000023.1:0-18067 GCA_047622205.1 Paraglaciecola sp. | reverse complement strand
ACCAGATGGTAATCAAAGAATATCACGTGGGGGACACACTACCCTTCGCACGACGGGCGTTAAAGCACGAAAAATTCTTACTTCCAATTCCTTCTAGTGAGCAAGCACTTACTGTTTTTTTAAAAGCTGAAACAAGCGGCTCTTTGCAGCTTCCTATTCGCTTATGGCAAGAGTCTGCTTACACCGTATTTAACGGTGAACACAATATCGTAATGGGTCTATTCTTTGGCTTTATGGCAGCAATGGGCTTAAGTAATTTCTTCTTTTTTATCACTACACGCCTGAATACCTTTCTGGTATACAGTGGATTTGTCTTGAGCCTGGCCTTAACGTTGGCGGCATTGCATGGTTTAGGATATAAATATTTATGGCCTAACAGCCCATGGCTACAAGCGCATAGTGTTGGAATATTCGCCAATGCGACCGTTGTATTTGCTATTATTTTCACTGATGTATTGCTCAATATAAAACAGCATAGCCGACTAATCAGTCAGTTAATGCGAGCCACCGCTGGGTTCTTTTTGATCTGCCTACTCATGAGTCTATTTTTACCGTACTCGCTATTTATCAAAGGTTTTCTAGTATTGCTTAGCTTGGTAGTCGTACTAATTCACGGGGTAGGAATTTGGCTGTGGATCAAAGGTGTATTATTAGCAAGATTTTACACCCTTGCCTGGACTGCCCTACTGATTAGTGGCTTCATGGCGAGTTTGGATAATCTGAATCTATTGAAACTCAATATTCCGTCTCATTATTTACTAATGTTAGGCGCAACAATTGAAACGTTTTTGGTGGCCTTAATACTTGCTCTAAGTTATAGCCAGCAAAGGCAAAAAATGTTCGATGCCCAGGAGTTATCATTAAACAAAGAACGCCTGGCAAGAAATGCACAAGACGAAGTGCTCGCGGTGCAAAAGGATGCCAAAAAAGAACTAGAATATAGCGTTCAGGAACGTACTTTAGAATTAGAAATTGCTCTTAGAGAACTATCAGAAACGAATCGGGAATTGGAGCAGAAAAACACTCTCGACGCGCTTACCGGAATTCGCAATCGAAGTTATTTTGACAAAAAGTATATGGCTGAAATTCGCCGCAGCCGCCGGGAAAGAACAGAGTTGTCCGTCGTAATGTTAGACATTGACCATTTTAAAAGAGTAAATGACGAACATGGCCATTTGGTCGGAGACGAATGTATTAGATTTGTAGCGAGTACCCTGCAAGATGCGCTAAAAAGACCGAGCGACGATGTCTGTCGCTATGGCGGTGAGGAATTTGCCTTGATCCTGCCCAGTACCGATCTTGAAGGTGCTACTAATTTAGTCGAAAAAGTACGCAAGAGTATCCAAGATCATCCTGTAGAAGTATCAGGGGTCAGTATAGATTTGACCGTTAGTGCAGGAATAGGCACGGCGATCGCTGAGCCTCAACAACCGGAAGACGCTATCTTGGCATTTGCCGACCAGCAACTATATCTGGCTAAAAACGCTGGCCGTAATAGGGTTAAAGCCGCACGTTACATGCCAGTCGTTATCAACCAACAGGACCATTCCGATGTCTGAACAATTTCCACAAACGCGTATGCGTCGAATGCGCAGCAATAATTTTACTCGTGAGATGATGGCCGAAAACAGCCTGTCGGCAAAAGATCTTATTTACCCCATGTTTGTAGTAGAGGGGCGCAATAACCGCGAGGCAATTCCGTCAATGCCTGGCATAGACAGAATGTCTGTTGATTTAATCATTAATGAGGCGCAACAATTGCTTGAGTTGGGCATACCCGCCCTAGCTTTATTTCCAGTCACGCCCCTGCAACAAAAATCATTGTGTGCCAGTGAAGCATTTAATCCCGAAGGATTGGCGCAAATAGCGGTAAGGGCGATAAAACAAGCTGTACCCGATATTGCGATTATCACCGATGTTGCCCTCGACCCTTTTACCTCACACGGGCAAGACGGACTAATTGACGACAATAACTATGTAATGAATGACGAAACCATAGAGGTTTTAGTCAAGCAGGCCCTGTCCCACGCTGAAGCAGGTGCAGATATTGTGGCTCCGTCAGATATGATGGATGGCCGGGTAGCAGCGATCCGCACTGCACTTGAAAGTCATGGTTATAACAACACCTGCATCATGGCGTATTCGGCAAAATATGCTTCTAGTTACTACGGCCCCTTTAGAGATGCGGTCGGCTCTGCTGGCAACATAAAAGGCGGCAACAAAAAAAGTTATCAGATGGACCCAGCCAACTCAGATGAAGCTATGCGAGAAATTGCGCTGGATATTCAAGAAGGTGCTGATATGGTCATGGTTAAACCAGGTATGCCCTACTTAGATATTGTACGCCGCTGTAAAGACCAGTTTGGCGTGCCTACCTTTGCCTATCAAGTTAGCGGCGAATACGCCATGCACAAAGCTGCATTTGCTAATGGCTGGTTGAACGAAGACGAAGTGATTTTAGAATCGTTACTAGCATTTAAACGAGCTGGCGCAGATGGGATTTTGACTTACTTCGCCAAACAAGCAGCGCAGCTTTTAGCGAAAAATAGTAGATAATGGCGGAGCAATAGCAACTAGTTAAAAGCCAAAGCGTTTGAACCATAGAGGACACATAGGTCGCCGAAAAATACGCTTTTTCGGGAAAAAGGAAATATAGGTTTGTATTTTCCTTCAGCACCTAATCTGACAGACAAAAATGTGCCAATGGACTAAATAGCTCATTTCTGTGGGAGCCATGAGAAAAATTTTTGTCCCTTCTTGAGTTCCTTCTACTCTACACCGGAAATTACACATTTATTTTTTACTTGCTAAAGCCGATATTTTTTCTTCCGTAAGATAAATACTTTGTTCCGCAAGTCCAGCACCGACTTCAGCGAAGAAATTAAAGACCTTATCAACTCCCGCTTCCAATAGTATGTTTTGTTGGTCTTCATATTGGGCAATAGCTGCCGTTTTTCCCTGATAGCCGATATATTGAAGCCGCTTTACTGCCTCAAGAGCATCGAGAGGATTTGGCATTGTAAATATAATCAATTGGATGAACTCAAGATTAATTTGCG
Organism: Paraglaciecola sp.; assembly: GCA_047622205.1. Lineage (GTDB taxonomy): Bacteria > Pseudomonadota > Gammaproteobacteria > Enterobacterales > Alteromonadaceae > Paraglaciecola. The sequence continues at coordinate 15,008 of JBLHNW010000023.1, read as the reverse complement.
CCCAAAAGTCAGGGTCTTCTGCATCACCGAAAATGACATAACGACCCGCCTGACGCTGTATTGTTATTCTCTCGATATCAACATCAACACCACATACTTTCTTCTGTAAATGCTCATGGAATGCATCATACGCGCCCACACCCACTCGGCCCATACCAACTACCAGTATTGTGGCATTGCCGGGATCAGGAAAAGGGTCTTCTGGAAGTCGTTCACGATTCTCAAAACGCTTAATATAGCTACTCCAACGTGAGTATAACCTGTGGGCATTTGCATTAATAATACTGGAAAACACAAAGGACAAAGAAACCGCTAGGGCCATAATAACCAGCCATTCCTTGGCTAACAGGCCCTGTGCAACACTCACCGAACATACAATCAGGCCAAATTCACTGTAGTTTGCAAGGCTCATAGCACTTAAAAATGCGGTGCGACTGCGCAGTTTTAAATGAGTCAGCCAGACAAAAAACATATAAGCCTTAATGGGCAGTGCGATCGCCATAATCATAGCTGCAACCAGCATATTTACGGTTGGTAATGCAGTAAAACCAATGGAAAGAAAAAAGCCCACCAGGAAAATATCTTTAAAGCTGAGCAACGATTTTGAAAGCTCTACAGCCTTATCATGGCCACTTAATAGCGCGCCAATAACTAACGCTCCTAGCTGCGCCTTTAAACCAACTAATTCAAATACCTCTCCGAACGAGAGAGCTAAAAACAAGCCTGCTAACGGTAACATTTCACCATGACCACAACGCTGAAGCACCTTGTCGAACACTGGACGTAGTAGTGGTAAAGCGAATAAAATTAATGCCCATGCTGATGGGGATTTACCTGAAGTTAGAGTGACAAAGATAACTGCAGCAACGTCCTGAATAACAAGTATTCCAATTGCTACCTGTCCATGACGTGCACGCAACTCACCTCTTTCTTCAAGAATTTTTATTGCACAAACGGTGCTACTGAAACTAACCGCGAAGCCTATTAAAGCCGCAGTTCGCCAATCCAGATCAGTAAAATACTTTAATCCTAAATAGCCTAACAAAAGGCTGTTGAGCGTTGTTAATAATACGATGGCAGCCATATGACCAGAAGCACCACCCCATATCTCCGTTTTGAACAAACTTCGAATATTAAGCTTCAGGCCAATTGTGAACAACAGTAAGGTAATGCCGAGATCGGACAGAGCTTGGAGAGACGCATGAGGCTGAACACCAATCGCATGAAGTCCAAACCCAGCAGCTAGATAACCAATAAGGGGAGGTAAGCTTATTTGCTTAACTAAAAAACCGCAAATAAAGGCAACTGCAACCCAAATATAATCCATAATACAATCCGTAATATAGTCTAAGTTATTAACTAGTAAACGGGTAAGTGAATGTCCTCTTTGTGCCACGTTAACAGGATTACAATTCCCGTATTTCAATACCCTTAATCGTCCCGATGTTGTTCATAAATTGAGTACGCTTTCTACGTCTCATAAATTACCTCAGATACTCAGCTGTGAGGAAGTAAAACGTCTGATTGGCAACAATAAACAAGACAACCATGATAACGGTGTGCAGAACAATTAACCAGACATCCACCTTATCAATAGGAGAAACAACATATTTCGCGAGTTCGTTGTCATGGATCCCCTGTTCCTTCTAAGTCTTTTAGGAAAACCGACTCACTCCATCGAACTTAACCAGACAAACCATTACTAATAATAATTAGCAGGCCTACTAACGGAAATCACGATACGTGATTACTAAAACATGGATCAATTTCATGCATCGAACAAGCGTGTTCTGTATCGCCGTAAAGCCCTGATTTAATAAGATTAAACATTAATCCGCATAAACCAGACCTCCGGTGGGTTAGTCGACCAAGGGAGCCTCCCCCTCAGCCGCTCGCAGAACCGTACGTGAGCCTCTCAACTCATACGGCTCACACCATACAATCTTATCTTGCAAAGCCCGCTCTCGGAATAAGGGGTCAGAGTGAATTTCCATCTAATTCACTCTGCTCCCTTATTTCCTTATTTCAGCTTTTTACTAACTTTTATTTATAGCTGTTTACTCGCAGATCAGTAACCAACCAACTTTATGCTGTTGCCATTTTTCGTTGGCGAGTTCCGCATCGATAAGTGGGTGAGCCTTTAACCAGCCTTTGGGGAAAGTTAATCGCCATTCGTCACCTTCAATCTTTAAATCAATTAATGGTAGCAAATCATTTTTGCGACGTATGGAAAGTAGGCAAGCCAAGCGCAATATGCGCGACATTTTGAGCATGATAAAACGCACCTTGGGATGAAAATTATCAAACAGTTGAATATCGATATCCTGACGATGACTAAACACCAAATTCTTGATACTTTCACGCTGCTGGTTGGTGTAACCCGCTAGAGGCAGATAGGACAATATATAGGCACCGTGTGCATGATATTGTTTATATTCAATGTGTAAACCAGTCTCATGTAACATGGCGGCAGCTATCAGTATAGCTTCACATTCAACATTGCCTGCGTCCAGCTCGTTTTGTATTTGTTTAAATAGTACTAAGGCTAAATTTTTTACCCGATTAGCTTGCTCGGCTTCAATGTGAAAATGCTTAATAGTTTGCTCGAGAGTTTGCATCCGTCGATCATTTTGCTGCATATTGTCTAACATGCCGTAAATGAGTCCCTCACGCAAAGCACCGCCGGAAATTTGCATTTCTTGAATTTTCAATTGCTCGAACAAGGCAATTAAGATGGCCAGGCCACTGGGAAATATTGCTCGTCGTGATTCAATTAAACCATCAATTTGCAATTCATCTATGCTGCTACAATCAATACATTGCTGCATAATATTTTTCAAATAGTCGATGCGAATTGCGTCACTAATACCCTGTGCCACCAATATTTCAACTATGGCCTGAGGCGTACCAGATGCCCCCAAACATTGTTGCCAGTCGAAGTAAATAAACCCCTCTGTTACCGGAACTAGTAGCTCTTTTGCTGCCGCGATGGCCTTTTCAAAGTTATCTTCGGTAAGCATTCCGTTGGTAAAATAACGTTCTTTGAAAGTGACGCAACCCATATTCAAGCTAACCAGGTGAATAGGCGTCATATCGTTACCGACAATGATTTCGGTACTTGCACCACCAATATCTATAACCAGAGAATTGCCTTGATTGGCTGACGTATAAGCCACCCCAAGATAAATTTGTCGGGCTTCTTCTTCGCCGCAAATCACGTCCAGCTTATGATTTAGGATTTGTTCAGCTCGAGCAATAAACACGTCCGCGTTTTTGGCGATCCGCAAGGTCGCGGTGCCAACCACTTTGATGTTCGATACGGGGATATCTTGTAAACGCTCCGCGAAGGTTTCCAGACATTTCCAACCACGCTCAAGGCTGATTTCATCAAGCAGCATATTTTCATCGAGTCCTGCTGCCAGACGTACTTTTTGCTTCACCTTGCCAATTATATGGACACTACCTGCAGCCACACGAACAATCACCATGTGGAAACTGTTAGATCCTAGATCAACAGCTGCGTAGAGCTGCTCTGGCTGGCTTTGAGGAATAACTACGGGACTATTCATTAGTTTCTGCGTGGGCGCTGTCCTGAATTACGTTGCGGACTTCTGCCATTTTGCATACGCTTTTTAAAGCGTGGTTTTGGTGGTTTAACATCGCGCATTAAATCTTCAGAATGGTATTCGGTAACAGCGATTGAATGTTGTATATATTCTTCAATAGCAGGCAAATTTAACGCATATTTTTCACAGGCGAAACTAATTGAACTGCCACTGTGTCCCGCTCGCCCGGTTCTGCCTATTCTATGCACATAGTCTGCAGCCTCATCGGGTAAATCGTAGTTAAATACGTGACTGACCATCGGGATATGTAATCCTCTCGCGGCCACATCAGTTGCAACTAATACGTCAATTACGCCAGAAGTGAAATTTTCAAGTATTTTCAAACGCTTGTTTTGTGGCACGTCACCACTGAGCAAACCAACCCTGTGGCCGTCCGCTTCCAACCAGTCTGCTACTCGCTCACAACTATGTTTGGTATTGGCAAAAACGATGGCTTTATCTGGCCATTCTTCTTCCAATAAGGTCAGCAACAGGTAGATTTTGTCTTCATCGGATGGATAAAAAAGTTCTTCTTTGACGTGTGTCGCCGTTTTACGCTCTGAATCAACTTGCACGTGAGTGGGATTGTTCATGTGTTCGTAGGCAAGTTCCTGTACTCGATATGACAAAGTAGCAGAAAATAACATGCTTAAGCGTTCTTCTGGTTTTGGCATGCGGCGCAGCAAATAACGAATATCCTTTATGAATCCCAAGTCAAACATTCGATCAGCTTCATCCAGCACTGAAACCTGAATAAACTCCAGGGAAAAAATGCCTTGTTTGTAATAATCTATTATACGACCGGTAGTGCCGATAATAATATCTACACCACCCTGCAATTTTTCCCGTTGACTTTGATAACCTTCGCCCCCATAAATCAAACCAAGTGACAACCCGGTGTGTTTACTTAGCAGTTCAGCATCATTAAAAATTTGCACTGCCAACTCTCTGGTTGGTGCCATAATGATGGCTCGTGGTTGCTTTTTTTGCGCTTGCGGATTATTTAGTAAGTAATGGAAAGTTGCCACCAGAAAAGCTATCGTTTTACCCGTTCCGGTTTGCGCTTCTCCGGCAACATCATTACCCTCTAGCAGAGAAGGAATGCTCAATGCTTGAATAGGGGTGCAATGACTAAAATTAGCCGCAGTAAGTGCTTCAATGATTTGCGGATGAATAGGCAAATCAGTAAAATGTGTTTCAGTTAAATGTGTAGTTTGCATAGCTTATAGCTTATCAGTGCTTGCATTAAAAAACAGTTTCTATATAACAATAATGATCGCGCTGAACAATACCAGCGAAAGTAAAAATTACGGAGAAAAGAATGAGCGACAAAATTATCCAGTTATCTGACGATGGTTTCGAGGCCGATGTTATCAATGCTGCTGGTCCTGTATTAGTAGATTTTTGGGCGGAATGGTGTGGTCCGTGTAAGATGATTGCGCCAATATTGCATGAAATTGCTGACGAATTCGACGGCAAACTAACAGTTGGCAAGCTGAATGTCGATGAAAATAACGAAACACCGCCAAAGTATGGCATTCGGGGTATTCCAACATTGCTGCTGTTTAAAGGTGGAAGTGTTGCCGCAACTAAAGTAGGTGCTCTTTCTAAAACTCAACTGCAAGAGTTTTTAAACGAAAATATCTAGGTGTAGTATTGATAATCCTTTTAAAACCCGACTTCGTTCGGGTTTTATTTAACAGAATCAGTGTCCGTATAGAACAAAGCGCACATTTTAACTGGACGGGACGCTTTTTTGGTGCTAAGTTTTAGGCGTTCACACCTGAACAGACCTATATAATATCTCGCCAATCAGAGATTTAAAAAGTAAATATAAAAAATAAATACCCTTGAACTATTCAATCAACTTTTGCTAACCCGGCGAAATTTCGAGCATAAAAAAGACCCACCAATATGAATCTAACCGAATTAAAGAATAAACCGATCAGTGAGCTGGTCAGCCTAGCCGAAGAAATGAAGCTGGAAAACATGGCTCGCGCCCGCAAACAAGATATTATCTTTTCAGTCCTGAAATCCCATGCTAAAAGTGGTGAAGACATTTTTGGCGATGGAGTCTTGGAAATTTTGCAAGATGGCTTCGGATTCTTGCGCTCGAATGACTCATCTTACTTAGCTGGCCCAGACGATATTTACGTATCTCCGAGTCAAATTAGACGTTTTAATTTACGCACCGGCGACACCATATCCGGAAAGATACGTCCTCCAAAAGACAGTGAACGTTATTTTGCTTTGTTAAAAATCAGCGAAGTAAATTACGACCGTCCGGAAAACGCCCGAAATAAAATCCTCTTTGAAAACCTTACGCCATTGCATGCAAATGAGCGTTTAATAATGGAACGAGGTAATGGTAGTACCGAAGATATTACTGCCCGCGTTTTAGACTTGGCGTCACCTATTGGTCGTGGACAACGTGGTTTAATAGTCGCTCCACCCAAAGCCGGTAAAACCCTGTTATTGCAAAATATTGCCCAATCTATCGCGGCCAATCACCCTGAATGTCTGTTAATGGTATTACTCATTGATGAACGCCCTGAAGAAGTAACTGAAATGCAGCGTTTGGTACAAGGTGAAGTGATCGCATCAACCTTTGATGAGCCTGCCAGTCGTCACGTACAAGTTGCTGAAATGGTGATCGAAAAGGCCAAACGTTTAGTCGAACACAAAAAAGATGTGGTTATTTTACTTGATTCAATCACTCGTTTGGCACGCGCTTATAACACCGTCATCCCGTCTTCGGGTAAAGTGTTAACAGGCGGAGTTGACGCCAATGCCTTGCACAAACCAAAGCGTTTCTTTGGTGCGGCACGTAACATTGAAGAAGGCGGTAGTTTAACCATTATTGCTACAGCGCTTATCGATACCGGCTCTAAAATGGATGAAGTCATCTACGAAGAGTTTAAAGGTACGGGTAATATGGAATTACATCTTAATCGGAAAGTCGCCGAGAAGCGTGTATTCCCAGCGATTGATTACAATCGTTCTGGCACTCGTCGCGAAGAGTTGTTAACTACCCAAGACGAACTACAAAAAATGTGGATCCTGCGTAAAATATTACATGAAATGTCTGAGATTGATGCCATGGAGTTCTTAATAGATAAGTTGTCCATGACCAAAACTAATGACGAATTCTTTGCCGCGATGCGCAAACAAAAAGGCTAATAAGTCACTGTATTTATACGCTCTAATTAGATCCGCTAGCTGCTAGCGGATTTTTTATTTTCTGCAAAACCTGATACTCTTAATTTTCTAACTCTTAGAACGCTAAAGTGCCAAAAAAATGAAAAAAATACTTTGTCTTGCAGCCTTGCTCCCCTATTTTTCATACGCCGGTCAAGTTGCTGAATTAGCTGATAAAATAGAACCTCAGGTGATCGAATGGCGACATCATTTTCATCAGTATCCTGAACTCTCTAATCGGGAATTTAAAACCGCTGCATACATTGCGAAATACTTAAATAGTCTGGGCCTTGAAGTCACAACAGGAGTAGCGAAAACAGGTGTCGTTGCTGTATTGGACAGCGGTAAGCCTGGTCCGGTGGTGGCCTTACGCGCTGATATAGATGGTTTGCCAGTGCTGGAGCAAAACGAACTAAGCTACAGATCCACCCAAGTAGGCGAATTTAACGGTAAGCAAGTACCTGTCATGCATGCCTGTGGCCACGATACCCACATCGCCATGTTGATGGGAGCAGCAAAGATACTCACGAATATGAAAAGCGAGTTATCGGGTAAGGTGAAATTTATCTTTCAGCCGGCCGAAGAAGGCTCACCAGCGGGTGAAGTGGGTGGTGCAGAAATTATGGTTCAAGAAGGGGTGCTTAAAAACCCTGATGTAGACGTGATTTTTGGTCTACACATAAGCTCGGACACAGATGTTGGTACTGTAGAATATCGCCCTGGCGGTATTATGGCCGCCGTGGATCCCTTCAAGATCATCATTAAAGGCAAACAAGCCCATGGCGCATACCCCTGGTTAAGTGTTGATCCTGTTACTACTGCCGCACAGATTATTTTGGGCTTACAAACTATTGTCAGCCGAGAAACCGTATTAACCGAAAATGCCGCCGTTATTTCCATTGGCTCTATTCACGGCGGTGTTCGCTCTAATATCATTCCGGAACAGGTGGAGTTGGTTGGCACCATTCGAACCCTTAATAAACAAGCGCGTGACCACATGTATGAAGCTGTTCCCCGCAAAGTCAAAGGAATTGCCGATAGTATGCGGGCCGAAGCGGAGCTAATTTTACCTTTAGATTACCAATATCCAGTGACGTACAATGATCCTGAATTGATGGATCTGATGTTACCCACCTTGCAGCGCACAGCAGGTAATGACCAAGTAGATCTAATCAACGCAGTAACGGGTGCAGAGGACTTCTCTTTCTTTCAGGAGCAAGTGCCTGGCGTGTATTTGTTCGTTGGAGGCAAGCCTCTTAATGTACCAAAAGAAAACGCACCTGCTCATCACACACCAGGATTTTATGTGGACGACAGCGGCATGAAGTTGGGCGTTAAGTTGTTAACTAATTTGACTCTGGACTATATGCGGCATTCAGGTAGTAAAAAGTGATGTACTCCTAATGGAGTGTTCACTATTGTTATAACTGCCAACTTCGCCCATAACAAGATTGCCCTGCAACTATCGTAACGGGCATTTTAGGCCTTGCAAGCCCGAGTTGCTCTGCAGACCTGAACAATCTAAGGTGATCAACAAGATTAATGTCAATTTGCATTTTTCAGGATCAACTAATTAAGCTACAATCTGCGTCCTAATTTTTTCGGTGGGTAGGGGTGTCTAGCATAGATACTGGCAACCTCACTACATTCAGTTTTTTAAAGTGAGAATATTATGCCTAAAGTGGCGATTGTAATGGGTTCAAAATCAGATTGGCCCACGATGCAAGAAGCAGCAAAGATGTTGGAGAAACTGGGCGTCAGCTATAAAGCTCAGGTTGTTTCTGCCCATCGCACCCCTGGTTTACTCACTGAGTTTGCAGAAAGTGCCGCGACACAAGGCTATCAGGTGGTAATTGGTGGTGCTGGTGGTGCTGCCCATTTACCCGGCATGATTGCTGCCCATACTCATTTGCCTGTGTTTGGTGTACCAGTGCGCTCAAGTCAATTAAGTGGTATGGATTCATTATTGTCAATTGTGCAAATGCCCAAGGGCGTAGCTGTAGGCACTCTGGCAATAGGTGAAGCAGGTGCCGCGAATGCCGGCTTGTTAGCAGCACAAGTGATTGCCTTGCAGGACAGCGATGTGCTGGAAGCTGTAAAGCAATTTCGAGCCGAACAAACCGCAGCAGTATTACACGACTCGGAACTAAAATTGTAATGAATGTACTGATTTTAGGTGCAGGTCAACTCGCCAGAATGATGCGTCTTGCAGGCGCACCTTTAGGTATGAATGTGCACGCAGTTGATGTAAGTACTAACAAAGTGCTGAATCCGGTTGGCAAGGAACCGGTCAATATCACTCTCGACAAAGCCATTGAGGAAGCCGACTGTATTTCAGTTGAGTTTGAGCATATTCCGGAAGATTTACTGCAACAAGTACATGCCAGTGGCAAACTTATGCCCAGTGCCGAAGCCATATTAACCGGTGCAGATAGGGTCCGGGAAAAACGACTTTTAACCAAACTCGATATATCTAATTGTCCCCATAAAGTTATCCACGATGTTGAACAACTGGATCAAGCAGTCATCGATTTTGGTAGTCACTTGATTATCAAAGCCAGTCGAGACGGTTACGATGGTTACGGACAGTGGCGCTTAAAGAGTGCATCAGAACTGCGTGCTTTGAAAAAACAGCTAGCAGAGCTCGACCTAAATAAAATACCTCTGATTGCAGAACAGATGCTCGACTTTGACAGAGAGTTGTCATTAGTGGGTGTACGTTCTAAAAAGGGTGAAATTGTCTACTATCCACTCGCAGAAAACTTGCATCATCAGGGTCAATTACACGTATCTGTAGCTCCTGCGCCACACGTGGACGAAGCCCTTGTCAAACAGGCCCAAGGAATATTCAACAAACTGGCAAAGGACTTAGATTATGTGGGCGTTTTGGCGGTTGAGTTTTTCCAATTAGGTGAGCAACTGCTAGTCAATGAAATTGCCCCAAGGGTGCACAATTCGGGACATTGGACCCAACAAGGTGCAGACACCTGCCAATTCGAAAATCACCTACGGGCAATAGCAGGATTACCCCTTGGCGATACACGGGTACTCGCCCATAGCGCCATGATAAACATCATCGGCTTCAATACCTTCTCTAGAGACATGTTGGGTATCCCAGGTTGCCACTTGCACTGGTACGGCAAAACGCCTCGAGTTAAACGTAAAATGGGGCACTTTAATTTGAGCGGAGCGAGTTACGCAAAATTGGCCGAGGCCATGCAATCCCTAGCGCAATTCCTACCTGAAGAACACTTCCCAATGCTAATGAATGAAGCAAAACGTTTAGCAGAAATAAAATAATCGCCTTTATCATTTGACATAAGTGTGTGAATGAATAAAATGGCGCTCGCTTTTGGCTAACCAACACCAAAAGTAGTTTTCTAAGTGTGCCGACTTAGCTCAGTTGGTAGAGCAACTGACTTGTAATCAGTAGGTCACCAGTTCGACTCCGGTAGTCGGCACCATTTTCTTATATATTCACTCGAACACAGTGTAATCAGCAGCTAAGCCTCATAGCAGTTCGACTCCGGTAGTCGGCACCATTTTCTTATATATTCACTCGAACACAGTGTAATCAGCAGCTAAGCCTCATAGCAGTTCGGCTCCGGTAGTCGGCACCATTTCATATTAATTAATCTCTTCACCGAATGCAGTAGCCCGTTGTTTAGAATGACTACATCGTGTGTATTGTCACACATGCGAATTTCGTCTAAGCGACAACGAAAATGAAATATTACGAAACGAGAGTTTTAATTCGATTTTGTAATGTTGGAAGAATTTCACCCTCGAACCAAGAATTCTTTTTTAGCCATATGTTATTTCTTGGGCTTGGGTGTGGCAATGGTAAATTATTTGGCCAGTGGCTTCTCCAGGACTTAACCGTACTAGTTAGAGAATCTTTCTTTGTATCTGGTAAATGCCAATGCATTGCATATTGGCCAATCACTAATGTCAGTTGTATGTTTGGCATTAATTCCAGCAATTTACTTCTCCACTGTTCGGCACATTCTTTTCTTGGAGGTAAGTCGCCTGATTTACCGGTTCCGGGGTAGCAAAATCCCATGGGTAAAATAGCTATTTTTGTCGCATCGTAGAAAAGTGCTTTATCTACCCCCATCCATAATCGCAATCTATCTCCACTTGGATCATCAAATGGAATACCGGTTTTATGTACTTTTGAACCAGGTGCTTGTCCAGCAATAAGAATTACTGCGTTTGGATCAATCTGCACGACGGGGCGTACCCCATGAGGCAGGTGTTTTATACAAAGTTCACAAGACTTGACTTCATTGAGAGTTCTAGCAAATATACTTTTACTCATAACCATATCTCCATAACATTAGGTGATTTTTAAGTCCCGACTGAGCGCCGATATTCTCCCGGGTTTTGAGCAAACATTCGCTTAAACGCTTTACTAAAAGCAGCAGCGGACTCATACCCCACCTCTCTTGCGATACTGTCTATAGGTAGGGCGGATTCTGCTAACATATATCTTGTACTTTGCATGCGCCAATTCGTTACGTATCGCATCGGAGAGATATCCAGATATTGTTTAAAACGATTATACTCAACAAATCTCAGAGACTGCCCCACCAGATCTGATAGTTTAATTAAATCAGACTGCATAATTCATCTGCAACAGGCTTTTAAGCATGTTATCAGGTCAGACGATATTAGTGCTTCACAACATACACTTCGCATTCCGGCAAGGAGTCAAAAAAGTTCGAACTTCGTATATTTAAAAACACCATACTTCCCGTGTTTTTAGTATTTTTCTTATTGCCCTTTTGACATGCTGAACGGGTACCAACCATTACGGCCCGCCTGCAACTATGCATATGCTGGTAGGCGCTTTCTTGCATCGAAATTTTAAAGCATCCTTGATGTTTTTTACATCAAACTCTGAGGGGGAAAATATTTCGTTGATCGCATTTATCGCCAGATTGAGTTTTGGTTGTAACTCTTGCGCCAATGTAGTGGGCATTAAACCGTGAGAAACTCGATGAAACAAACGGTCTGCGAATATACCCAAGTGACCTCAAAATGCAGAGTTCAGCGGGAATTCTAATCGTCAAATACAAGGCATTTGTGTTGAGGCATAGCTTTCATATGTCCAATACAAATAACGCAGTAGTTGGGGATTAGAAACCCGCCCGAAGGGAGCTTAGGCAGAAACCCATTGCGGCGTTACAACATTTGAAAAGGGGATGCCATTCCCTACATGTTGTGCCTTGCCCTGAATTCCTGCCTAAACTCTGAACCTGCATTTTGAGGTCACTTGGGTATATATGCCTGAGCTGCGACAAGTTTTTGCTGATAGTAGGCTGGCTTAAATTGAGTCGCACTGCAGAAGACGAGTCATTCCGCTCTTATAACAGAACCTGTAGCGTTACCAGTAAGTTAATATTAATGCGTGTTAGTAGCGAAATATTTGATTCCGATAAAGAAAGCTTTCGATTCACGGCTATGGGTTTAACCATTACCTAGCCCCAACATTAGTATTAGGATAATTCAATTGAACATGACAAACTGATGATAGCAGCATTTCAAATCGCTAATATTGCAGAAAAATAATAACAAATACAAAGAGTTAAAGTATGAATGTAGTGATGGGTTTAATTGGAATAATATGCTTGATCTCCTTCGCCATATTATTGTCGAGTAACAGGCGAGCAATAAATAAAAGAACAGTATCGTTGGCATTTGCCATTCAGGCTAGTTTTGGCGCATTCGTACTCTATTTACCATTTGGGCAAGATGTATTAATCACCATGGCGAGTGGCGTTCAATGGGTTATCGATAGTAGTCAAAGTGGAATAAATTTTTTATTTGGTGGCTTGGTCAGTGAAAGAATGACTGAATTATTTGGACAAGGCGGTTTCGTTTTCGCCTTTAGAGTTTTACCTGTCATTATCTTTTTCTCATCACTTATCGCAGTTTTATATTACTTAGGGATAATGCAGAAAATCATTGCCGTTATAGGTGGTGCCTTACAAAAATTACTCAAAATAAGTCGTCCAGAAGCGATGTCGGCTACAGCCAATATTTTTGTTGGATTAACCGAAGCACCACTAGTCGTTCGGCCGTTTATTGGTCGAATGAGTGAATCTCAACTATTCGCAATTATGGTGGGCGGAACAGCATCAGTTGCTGGCTCAGTATTGGTTGGTTACGCCTCTTTGGGCATCGAATTAAAATACTTAGTTGCCGCAAGTTTTATGGCTGCACCGGGCGGATTATTAATGGCAAAATTAATAATGCCAGAACAGGGTACGGCGATTGAATTCGTTGATGATAGCGAAGAAAGTGACGACGAAAAACCGATAAATGTGATAGATGCTGCAGCCAACGGGGCGACAGTCGGCATAAAGCTGGCAGTAAATGTTGGTGGTATGTTGCTGGCGTTTTTAGGCTTAATAGCTTTAATGAATGGGTTTGTAACGGGCGTATTTGGTTTACTCGGATTTGAAGGCATTACCATTCAAATAATACTGGGTTATGCTTTTTCACCTGTCGCTTTTCTTATTGGTGTTCAGTGGGACGAAGCGTTGCAAGCCGGTAGTTTTATCGGTCAAAAACTTATCGTAAATGAGTTTGTTGCGTACATTAATTTTGTCGAAATAAAAGATACTTTGTCACAGCATACCCAGGCAATTATTACCTTTGCTTTGTGTGGGTTTGCTAATTTATCAGCTATTGCCATATTGGTAGGTGGCTTAGGTGCTATTGCCCCTAATAGACGACACGACCTCGCACGACTGGGGTTTAAAGCGGTAATTGCCGGTTCGTTGTCTAATTTAATGAGCGCAACTTTGGCCGGCATTTTTATCAGTTTGGTGTAAATTACTCTCTCTATTATTGGTTTAATCTATGCCACCTCGCTGACTTGTAATCAGCAGCTAAGCCTCATAGCAGTTCGACTCAGGCAGTCGGCGTCATTTTAGTTTCAAATGCTTATGCCGGTCACTATATAAAATGCTGCCCAAAGATGATAATTGGCAAAGTCTACTCTAATACCATTCCATCTTAATATCTGCTCACTCAGCGATAGATAAACTCAGCTTAATCGTGGCGTGTTTTTACCGGTACAATGGCTTAATGCGTATGCAAATTTGGCATCGCCCTTCGGGAAGGGCTGGCAAGCTCCCTAGCTGCATTGTAACGTCTACAAAGGCAACCAGCATTTCTACGACGTTACGCTTTGCTGTGAAACTTGCCAGCACCTTCTGAGTTGATCACATATTAAGATGAAATGGTATAACTACACATATTCCTGTGCGCTTTTAATGAGCATGTTTTTCCATCGCTCATTTCCTCGTCTTATCAACATGCTCCTGCATTTCAACGATTAGCTAGTGCAGATTAGTTAATGTTCTCTTAGTCTCCATCCCATCTGAAAACAAGGAGACGAATCGTGGACATACCGCAACCAAAACAACCGGTTTCATCTACCCGGCGCAATCTTGTGTTACTTGTCGGATTGCTTCTAACGACTGTTGTTGCCTGGAAGGTTGTAAGCGAATCGCCGGAAACGATAGTGGTCAATACCCGGGATTTAGTTATTGAAGTTGTTACACAAGGTGAGTTTATACGTGATATTAGGGCACCCGGTACACTTCAACCACAGACGTATCGGTGGATAGCTTCAACGTCCCGAGTACGGGTAGAACAGATACTTATCCACCCCGGTGCAAAGGTACAGGCTGACACTATTATCATGCGTCTGTCTAACCCTGCACTGACACGTGAGTTCGAAAGTGCCACATATGCCCTTGATGTAGCAGAAGCAGAACTAAAAGCTTTAAGGAAAAAACTTGAAAGCGATGTCCTTGCCCAGGAAGCCGTAGTTAACGACTACCAGGCACGATTCGAAAACGCCAACTTTCGCCTTGAAGCCAACGAAGCACTGAGCCATTTACAGATTGTTTCCGCATTAGACGTAAAAGAAAATAAGCTTTTACAACAACAATATCAATCACGACTGGTCATCGAAAAGAAACGTCTTGAGCATTTAAAGGAACTACACATTGCAGAATTGAATGCCAAGGGAGCACAGGTCAATCAAACGCGTAGCGGCCTAATGCTACAACAGAGTCTGGTTAAAGATCTGAGTGTTACCGCGGGCCTAAATGGAGTGTTACAGCAAGTCCCGGTTGAACAAGGTCAACAGATTAGTACCGGAGAAATACTGGCTAGAGTAGCGCA
>JBLHNW010000022.1:0-18259 GCA_047622205.1 Paraglaciecola sp. | reverse complement strand
GGCAAACATGCCACGCATATTGCTAGCAGTAATACCTGCGATGACTGCCACATTACGAGTAGCTGGAGCAGCGTGAATTTTGATCACAGTGCCGTGAATGGCACATGCTCTAGTTGTCACAACGGCACTATTGCTACCGGCAAACATGCCACCCATATTGCCAGCACCACGGCCTGTGAGGATTGTCACAACATCAATGCCTGGGTGCCTGTTACCCGGGTTGATCACAGCGCCGTGACCGGCACCTGCTCCAGTTGTCACAATGGCAGCATTGCCACGGGCAAACATGCCACGCATATTGCTAGCAGTAATACCTGCGATGACTGCCACATTACGAGTAGCTGGAGCAGCGTGAATTTTGATCACAGTGCCGTGAATGGCACATGCTCTAGTTGTCACAACGGCAGTATTGCTACCGGCAAACATGGCACCCATATTGCCAGCACCACGACCTGTGAAGATTGTCACAACAGTAATGCCTGGGTGCCGGTCACTCAGGTTGATCACAGTGCCGTGACCGGGACTTGCTCCAGTTGTCACAATGGCAGCATTGCCACGGGCAAACATCCTACTCACATTGCCAGCAGTAATACCTGCGATGATTGTCACATTACGAGCAGCTGGAGCAGTGTCAATTTTGATCACAGTAGTGTCACCGGGACATGTTCAAGTTGCCATAACGGCAGTATCGCCACCGGTAAACATGCTACCCATATCGCCAGTACCACAACCTGTGAGGATTGTCACAACAGCAACGCCTGGGTGCCGGTCACTCAGGTTGATCACAGTGCTGTGACCGGGACATGCTCAAGTTGCCACAATGGCAGTATCGCCACCGGCAAACATGCCACGCATATCGCCAGCAGTGATACCTGCGATGACTGTCATATTACGAGTAGCTGGAGCAGTGTCAATTTTGATCACAGTGCCGTGACCGGCAGCTGTTCCAGTTGTCATAATGGCAGCATTGCCACGGGTAAACATCCGACGCACATTACCAGCACCATCACCTGTGAAGATTGTCACAACAGCAATGCCTGGGTGCCGGTTACCCAGGTTGATCACAGTGCCGTGACCGGGACCTGCTCCAGTTGTCACAATGGCAGCATTGCCACGGGTAAACACGCCACGCATATTGCGTCAGTGGATACTTGTGACGATTGTCATGTAACTAATACGTGGTTAGATGTGCGATTTGATCACGCTGGCGTAACGGGCACCTGCACCAGTTGTCATAATGGCACTATTGCTACCGGAAAACATGCAACTCATATACAAACCTCCGCTCAATGTGATGAATGCCACACTGTTGTGGCTTGGGTTCCTGCGGACTTCAATCATGACTTTGTGACTGGTTCATGCTCAAGTTGCCACAACGGCAGTGTTGCGCTAGGAAAACCCGGAAACCATTTTGTCACTTCACTAGAATGCGATGAATGTCACAACATTAATAATTGGGTAGGGATAAATTTTTTACATTCCTCTGCTACGTTTCCTGGCGATCATAACGCTGGGGTAGACTGTTTGGATTGTCATACTTCAAATAGTCAAACCGCTACCTGGACTTCTCCCGCGTACCAACCCGATTGTGCTGGTTGTCACGCTAACGATTTCGAAGCCGACGATCATAAAAAATACGAGAATCCTGATACTAGATATAGTGTCAGTGAATTAAGAGATTGTTCAGGTGCATGTCATCTCTATACGGATAGTTCTCTAACTACTATCAAAGAAAGACGTAATAGTGAGCATCGTTCATCTGATGGCGATTTTGACTAGTGATGATAAGCCGGATTCAAGAATGAATTTAAATCAAAAGTTGAAAACAGATGTGTAAATTATTTCAGCTCAATGCAGCTCGAATTGTCACTATTTACCTTGCAATAGTTTGCCTCGTTTACAGTTCTTTTTTACAGGCGCAGGTAGTAGATGACGTATTGGTTAAACAAAATAAACAGGGTTATGAAATCGAAGTAAAGCTCTTTATTCCTCTGCGCCTGCAAAGTTATTCGCCGCAAAAAGTGGGGAAGACTCTTGAAATACTGCTAAGACCTGAAAATTTTGCCGACCCTGAATTGTCTGAGCGGATTGGTGAACGCAGTAACCTTAGTTGGGATAAAGATACGGGCATACCGGTAAGAGAAATCGTATTTGATGGTGAACAGATAGAAGCGCCTAGTCTGATAATCAGATTTGCCAAGCTGGTAACTTATACTGTGCGCAGCAGTGCAGATCTGCGTTCCATTATTGTTAAGGTTGATGACCCACTGCCTACCTCAGAGGAAAAAGTAGAGATAAGGAAAAAGGTGAATTCGGAAAATTTGGTCACCGCCCTAAAAAAGCGCGATCCCAAACGAGCTAATTTACTTGATGAAGCCAATAAAGAAATTTTGGATAAGAATTACAGTAGGGCAATTCAACTTTTCACAAAATTACGAGATATCAGTAATGATGAAGTGCGTCAGCATGTGCAGGAGTTGCTGGGTGTCGCACGGGAATTAAATGGTCAACTTGCTCATGCCAAGGCGGAGTATCTACAATATTTAAAAGATTATCCTCAGGGAGAAGACGCTAGACGCGTTAAGCAAAGGCTAAATAGCCTAATTACTGCAGCCGAAAAACCCCGAGAAAGATTGCAGTCTGGTCGCCGCACGGCTAAGCAAAAAAAGTCAGACTGGAACTCTCAGTTTTACGGAAGTATTTCGCAAATCTATTTTAGAGACGAAACCAAACCACAAGACGAAGAAAGTCAGTTGCTCCGTTCCGATGTCACCAATGACCTGGACTTTGTCGCCAGGACGCGCAAGGGTGATTTGGATTTTAGGGCACAGTTTATCGGAAGTTATCGGGAGGATTTAACCACCGATAAAGAAAGAAGCGAGTTTCTACCAAGTATTATCTCAATTGAAGGCAGGCACTCTGGAATTGGTTTGTATGGGCGATTAGGCCGCCAGTCGAGGACCACGGGCGGAATTCTCGGGCGTTTCGACGGTGTTCATGGGGCATATGAGTTGAGTTCCACTATGACTGTAAATGGGGTTTTTGGTTACCCTGTTGATACTCAAAATAAGACTAAAGTAAACACTGCTCAGGAATTTTACGGCATAAGTTTTGATTTTGACAACGTATGGGATGGATGGGACTTTAATACTTTTTATATTACACAGGATAACGCTGGGATTAAGGATCGGGAAGCTGTTGGCGGTGAAGTACGCTATTTTGACACTAAAAAATCGTTTTTTACCTTGCTAGACTATGATGTTTTATTCAATGACGTGAATATCTTCTTGCTTATTGGAAGATGGACTGTCGTTGATAGCACCACTATGAATCTTGTTGTGGACTATAGAAACAGTCCTATTTTGACCACTACCAATGCAATTCAGGGCCAGGGTGTAGAAACGCTCGACGCTCTGTTTGATCGCTTTAACGAAGATGAATTGCGACAACTAGCAATTGATCGTACTGCAAAAAGCAAGGCTATTACTATCGGCATTACTCATCAGCTTGCCCAAGACTTGCAAATAATAGCAGAGATGACAGCCACTGAATTCGGCGAAACAGTGGCATCAGCTGGAGTGGAAGGGAATCCGTCAACAGGTACAGATTTATTTTACTCGACTCAACTAATTGCCAATAAATTATTAT
The DNA here is from genome assembly GCA_047622205.1 of Paraglaciecola sp. GTDB lineage: Bacteria > Pseudomonadota > Gammaproteobacteria > Enterobacterales > Alteromonadaceae > Paraglaciecola. The sequence continues at coordinate 14,611 of JBLHNW010000022.1, read as the reverse complement.
TCGATAATGACATTATGATCCTCGGTGCTCGTTACTCAGATACATCCAGGTCAGACACATTATCTCTTTCCGGTAACTGGAGAATAAATGTCAGTCGGGAATTCAGAATAAACCCCAGAATTCGTGTTGATTATCGCAAAGACAAAGAAGATGACGATGACCGCACACTAGTCAGGCCATTCATTAGACTGGATTATCGCTTTAAAAGGTGGATGAAGTTTGAATTTGACCTGGGTTATGAGTGGCTTGAGGACACATTTGCAGGCCAATCCCAGACTACTACCGGTTATTTTTTAAGTGTTGGTTATAGAGCACAATTCTAATTGTCAGAAACTACCAATAAAGATAAGTACACTTTTGAAGCCTGGTACGTAGTTTAGGTTTTTAATAGTTTGGCGATCGTCTTTGATAAACCGTTCTTGCCTCAATAAGGTACAAGATCTGTTCAAACGGGGGATAGGTTCATCAGATTAAACTGCAGGGATTTTTTCACTGATGGCCATTCGCTGTTAATAATTGAAAACACTACAGTATCTCGAAACACTCCATCAGCTTCAATTGAATGATTTCTCAGCACTCCATCTTGTTTGGCCCCAAGTCGGGCAATAGCGTTACGTGACTTTTGATTATGCCAGTGAGTTCTGAATTCAACCGCTATGGCATCGAGGCGTTCAAAGGCGTGACTAAGGAGCAGAAGCTTGCATTGGCTATTAACCGATGTCCTCTGAGAACTTTTAGCATACCAAGTGTAACCAATTTCAAGCCTTCTATGCGCAGCCACCGCATTACAGAATCGGGTGCAGCCTAATACTTGTCCGGTCTTGTTCTCAACAACAACAAACGGCAATGCTTTGCTTATTTTTTTATCAGCCAAGGCTTGTTCTATATATCTATCAATAGAGTTTTGAGAAGGCACTCCGGTATACCAAAGTTCCCATAACTTTCCATCACTTGCTGCTTCAAGCAGTGCTTCACCATGAGTCATTGACAAAGGCTGCAAGCTCACAGTCTCGCCGACAAGTTCGACCTCGTTTAACCATGATCCCAAAACTATTTTCTCCTAAGGTAAATGCAATATTTATTGCCGAGGTAATGATTAAACTGCATTTGCTGACTAATTGCCAAGTCCCAGGCTTAGTTTTTTCATATATTGCGCCAATGCCTGATCGTCGTGATTAAGTGATGTTGATAATGCCTGATAGACTCCCGCTTGATCGTTTGTTCTGCGATGCTGGCCTAATTTTAATTTTCCATCCAGACGGTTCAAGGTGATTTTAAAGCCAACAATAGACGATAATAATTTCTCAACGTTGTCATCAGCTAGTACCGATTTGTTATCCATTAAAGTTGGCTCGTACTTTTTAACCAGTTGCTGCACTACATCCAGGGTTTGATTGTCATCCAGCAGGGAAGCAACACCATAAGCATGCACAGCAGCATAGTTCCATGTTGGAACAGCAGGGGCTTGGGCGTACCAGGTGGGTGAAATATATGCATGGGGGCCGCTAAAAATCACCATGACTTGTGTCTCATTTAATGCCTTCCAATGTGGATTAGCTAAGGCGCAGTGGGCATATAAAACTCCGCAATCGCCTTCTTCTCGATTTAACAGAAAGGGCAGGTGGGAGCCATGCAATGTGTCCGACACCAGCACCGCAAAACCAAATTCATCAATGAAATCATGAATTTCTCTGCTTTCAGACATCTTTAATTTTGCTGGGATATACATAACTTTCCTTTATCTGAAACGCGCATTATGAGGTGGCATGGGTATAGATCCTTAACCGCCAATAAATTTCACCCAAGACAACAACACGTCCTTAAAATCTTCTAGACCACAACCTGTCTTTGATTCTTGATCGTAAAGTTCAGTGCCTTCTGGCAATTCTTCTGGAGCGGCATAGTCTAGCCTGTGGGATAACACTTCAACTTCGTCAACATTGAGTTCGAGATCATACTCAGCGCCTACAAGGCGATATTCGCTTATTTCTTTTTTCTCCAACTGCTCTATCACGTCAAGTAAGGCTATGATTTTCTGTTGATCCTCACCTAACTCCTGTGTAAACCACTGGCCCAAAGTCTCGCCACCCATGCTAAACACGGCTGTTGGTTGAGCGTTTTGATCGTGTATAAATTGATAATCCATCGTTTTCTCTTGGTTAGTCGTGCTTTTTATAAAAGGCGCAAATCAATACCTATGCTACCTAAAACTCTGAATCAGTCATTTTGAGCTAGGATGGGTATAGATTTCGCCTCTTTCTTCAAGCTGGGTCAAATAGACTCGTACATCAAATTCGATTTGATGATAGTCCGGTAACATGTGCAAACAAAGCATATAAAACGCTTTGTTGTGATCTTTCTCTCTTAAATGTGCTAATTCATGCACCACAATCATATTCAAAAAGTCCTCAGGTGTATTTTTGAACAATGTACTTACCCGCAATTCGTTTTTATTTTTAAGTTTAGCACCCTGAATACGAGAGACATATGTGTGTAATCCCAGCGCGTTATTGACCACATGTATTTTTTTATCAAAGCATATTTTACTTAGTGGAGCTGATTTACGCATAAATCGGTTTTTCAATTCCATTACGTGTTCACGTAAATCAGTATCATTAGCAACTTTGTGAGTATCAGGATATTTCGTCAGCAAAAAATTGCTCAAGGTATCCCGTTCAAGCATGTCAGCAATTTGCTGCTGAAGTTCTGGTTTGTATGCGCTAAGGTATTTTAATGAATGCACGATAATCTCGAAAATTTGTGGTGGCGAAGCTTTTACTTGCTCAACGATGGATTTATATTCGCCTAACTTTTATTTTCCAGATCAGGCCAGACAAATTTTTCTTGCTTCGAGTTACTGCTTTTCGTTTTAATTGTGGAAAGGTAAAGTTGTTCAACCTTCTCTCTTGCCCAAGGGGTTTTACGTAAAAATTTCAGACTAGATTTTACGCTAGGATCACTGATGAAGCAGTTGATTTTTATCTGCTGCCCCATTTTTTCCCAGCCTAATTTCTCTACCAAATTTTCGACTACTTGTTGCAGCGTGATACCGTGTAGAGGATTGTTTTGTTGCGATTCACTCATTATTTCACCGTTATTTCTATACGCCATTCACCACCAGAAGATACATTGAAGTGTTTGGCAAAGTTAGCCTGATTTAGCGCCAGTGCGAGATTTTCTAAGCTATTTACATACATTAGTGGTTCACCTCTTGCTACTCCAGCAAAGGATCGTTGAAAGCTAATTTTTTTGGTAAAAAAAACTTTGCCAGCCTTACTAATGGTGGCCGAAAACCAATGGCCATAAAGCTCCGTATATTCTTCTGCGTCCGCTAATATGAGTAGTTGTGACATGGGGATATTGGTCCACACATTGCCATAGGAGGGGTCAAGTATCGGGATGCCGCCTACCAAGGTTCTACCTTCGATTCTTGCTGACTCGTACTCAATTGAAAAAACTTTATTAGCTAAAAGTGGGCCAACCTTATCGAACTCTATTTCCCCAGCAGCCAAACGTGCACCAGTATACGAGTATATGTCTCTACCATGGAAAGTATGGGATGCGCCGCTACCGGGGAGGCGATTGACGTTTTCATCAATCTCCCGTACTTCAGCGATACCCAATCTCTTAGCCACCAGGGTGAGTGTGCCGTTGTCCGGCGTGACAAAATAATGATTGCTCATCGTTTTTAATACTACAGACTTGCGTTCGCTGCCTACTCCTGGATCCACCACCGAGACAAACACGGTATGCTTTGGCCAAAAATCCACTACTGCATCTAATCTATAAGCACCCTCCCAAATATTGTACGCTGGGATCATGTGGGTGAGATCTTCAATGACCAGTTTAGAATCAACGCCTAGTGCAACACCATGCATAGCAGAGACTGCCTGATCGCCCAAGCCAAAGTCAGATTGGAAAACCAATATTCCGTTTGTATCAGCGTAAACTAGTTTTGTTGAGACAATAAGTAGCAAAGTAGGTAAAACTAAACCTAATCTTAAAAACGACATAGAACCTCTTGTCGGAATGCGTTAATTTTATACGGTCAGTATAACGAATTTTCATACTCTTCATTCTTGAAACTGCATGCTTGTTGGCTACAATAATTCGCCACATTCACTTAGTGGACTAAGTTCATGGGATCTCACTTTTTTGTTGCCGCCAAGCAATTCAAATGATTTTGGGTATAAAAAAGCCCCGAATACCGAGGCTCTATACTGATTCATGTGGAATTTTTAGGCAAAGTTTGCCGCAGCAAAATCCCAGTTCGCTAAGGCCCAAAAACCTTCAAGGTATTTTGGTCTTACGTTGCGATAATCGATGTAGTAGGCGTGTTCCCACAAATCTACCGTTAACAGAGGTGTTAAATTTGGATTCGTAAGAGGTGTGCCAGCGTTGCTGGTATTGACTATATCGAGGCTGCCATCAGCATTTTTCACTAACCAGGTCCAGCTTGAACCGAAGTTGTTAACAGCTTTGTCGTTCAAAGCCGCTTTAAAGTCTGCAAATGAGCCCCATTTTGCGTTGATAGCATCTGCTAAGGACCCAGTTGGTGCGCCACCGCCGTTTGGACTGAGGCTGTTCCAGTAGAAAGTATGGTTCCAGATTTGCGCTGCGTTGTTAAACACACCACCGTCTGAACTTTTTACGATATCTTCAAGGCTCTTACTTGCCATGTCGGTACCTTCAACCAATCCATTGAGTTTGACCACATAAGTAGCGTGATGCTTACCGTAGTGATATTCCATAGTCTCTGCTGAGATGTGTGGTTCCAATGCGTTTTTTTCGTAGGGAAGTGCGGGTAATTCAAAAGCCATGATTTTTCTCCATCTGATTTTTTAATAAAATAAGTAATCTGTGCGCTCAAACGTAAATGCTAGTCTTTTACAGTTCAATGTAAAAGCACTTAGTTGATGTTGTTCGGATAATCCATTAACGATTTTAAGATTATTGGGGAGTTTGCGGCTAAAACAAGGCCAAGTTTTAGTTTTTTACGTATTAACGACAAAGTTCTTAGCTAATCCTTGGTATCACTACTTGAAAAAAGCTAAACTCGTCTTCATTAACAACAAATGTTCCACTTAAATGAGAGTCACTATGGAAATCGTTGAAAAAATTGAACAGCAATTAAAAGAAAATCCGATCCTTTTGTATATGAAAGGTTCTCCAAAACTACCCAATTGTGGCTTTTCTGCCCAGGCTTCTCAGGCTCTAATGTCCTGCGGAGAGCAATTCGCTTATGTCGATATATTACAAAACCCCGATATTCGCAGTGAATTGCCAAAATATGCGGATTGGCCAACTTTTCCCCAGTTATGGGTTGATGGCGAATTAGTAGGTGGTTGCGATATTATTATGGAGATGGTCCAGCAAGGTGAGCTGCAGCCGCTAGTCAAAGAAACTGCTGCTAAGTACACCACTAAAGAAGATTGATTTTTAAAATTTCAGATAAAAAAAAGAGCCTATAGGCTCTTTTTTTATATTCATAATGGATTAAATTCTAACAGACTTCTTTGAATAAAGACTCATCAATAATGACGCTATCAATCATGCTTTGCGCCATTTGAACACATTTACCACATTGGCTGCCAACACCAAGCTTTTCACGCAGTTGACGCATGTTTCCCACGCCGTCTTCGCGGACAGCTTGTTTGATTACTTTGTCGGTGATGCCATGGCAAAGGCAAACGTACATGTTGATTACTCTTCATTCACTAAAAGTTTATGTAAATGATAATAATTGTTATTTACATTTTTATCAAGCTTTCTGCTGATTTAATATACAATTTACTGAGATTATTAAAAAACTTCTTTTAATTTAACCGCTTAATAAAAATAAACTTGCACTGTGATATTGTTTTTTCAGAAATTAGACTCATATGATGTTTGAAATATTTTAATTGGATGCGATCTTCTTTCTTTACCTTCGGTGCAGATTGAATATTCGCCAAATCAAAAACCAACCGGAGAATTAAATGAGCGTTTTAGTAAGTCGTCCTGCCCCAGATTTTACCGCAGCAGCAGTACTTGGAAGTGGAGAAATTGTTGATAGTTTTACGTTGAGCGAAGCTATTAAAGGTAAGAAGGCGGTAGTTTTTTTCTATCCTTTGGATTTTACCTTTGTTTGTCCATCTGAACTGATTGCTTTTGACAAACGTTATGAAGAGTTTCAAAAACGTGGTGTAGAAGTGATTGGTGTATCAATTGATTCACAATTTACCCATAACGCTTGGCGTAATACACCAATTAACGAAGGTGGAATCGGTGCAGTTAAATATGCAATGGTAGCTGATGTAAAACATGAAATTTGCCAGGCTTATGACGTTGAACATCCACAAGATGGTGTCGCTTTCCGTGGTTCATTCCTAATTGATGCTGAAGGCATTGTGCGTCATCAAGTAGTAAATGACCTTCCACTTGGTCGTAATATTGATGACATGTTACGTATGGTTGATGCGCTTAACTTTCATGAAGAACATGGTGAAGTTTGCCCAGCCGGTTGGCAGGTAGGTAGTAAGGGTATGGTAGATAGCCCCGAAGGTGTAGCAAGTTATTTAGCTGAGAATGCAGACTCTTTATAAGTTTACTAATAAGAAAAACGCTCATTTGAGCGTTTTTTTTTGCTTAATATATTTTACAACTTCACTCAATTATCGGCCAGCCGCAGGCACGTTGCCACTTATTAACGATATGGCAAAATAACTCAGCGGTTTTTTGTGTATCGTACAGAGCAGAGTGAGCTTCATTCTGATCGAATTTGATACCTGCTGCCATACAAGCCTTGATTAATACTGTTTGACCCAAGGCCAATCCAGCCAATGTGGTTGTATCAAATGATACAAATGGGTGGAAGGGACTGCGTTTTATATTGCTACGTTCAATCGCAGCGTTAATAAAGCCTAAATCAAACGCTGCATTATGGGCCACCATCACAGAGCGTTGGCAATCTGCACTCTTTTGTTCTTTGCGAATTTTTTTACACAAATCAGTGATTACCTCGGTTTCGTCCAAGGCACCGCGAAGTGCGCAGTAAGGGTCAATACCATTGAAATCCAACGCGGCTTGTTCCAGATTGGCACCTTCAAAAGGGACAATATGATAATGAAATGTTTTATCAGGGTAGAGAAAACCACTTTCATCCATTTTTATGGTGACCGCCGAAACTTCTAATAAGGCGTCTTTCTTCGCATCAAAACCCGCTGTTTCCACATCAACTACAACGGGGAAATAGCCTCGGAATCGGTCTTTTATCAGATAACTTTGGTTGGACATAGATGCTTATGAATTAACGAAGGAATGGCAATTATGTCAATTATCATCGATGGTAGCCACCCCGGGAACACATTTATATTTTTAAGTATTATAGCAGCAGCTAGCAGCGCCCACCATTATCGGGTTAAGCTTTTAGGCCAATTTGTCGATATATACCCATACTAGCTCATGATGACGCGTAGTTTGAGGTGGTATGGGTATATGTTTTGAACAGTGTGCTGCCACGATGTAAATTTTATGAAAAAGGCTTTATGAAAAAACTAGTCATTATATGTTCACTGATTTTGTCATTCTCAAGTTCGGCGAGTCTCAGGCAATATGCAGCGAAGGTGGAAAATTCGCAGTGGCAACTAGCTAACGAAAATCGTTTGCAATGCACACTGGTGCACATGTTGCCAGGATATGGTGAAGCTCTGTTTACCAGTTTGGCTTCAAAACAGCTAAACATGGAGTTTGAGTTGGATATGCTGCAATTGCCAAACACCTATGGCGCAGCAGCAGTTTACTCGGTTCCTCCTAAATGGATGCCGGGTGTGATGCAAAAAGCAATTGCTGAAATGCCTATCCGCAAACAATATAACGGCGACCTACCTGAAAAAGCTGCCTGGACTATGCTCAGTGAGTTAGAAAAAGGTTTTTGGCCGACTATTTACTATCAAGATTGGTACAACCAAAACGATCAAATAGCAGTGGCACTAAATGCCAGTAATTTCATTGGGCCCTATCAGCAGTTTGCTCAATGTGTGTCTAATTTATTACCCTACAGTTTTGAAGATATTGCTTATAGTGTATTAACGTATAATTTTGGTGGTACAGATTTGACCAAATCCTCGAAGAGGAGACTCGGAATGATCGGCGAATACCTTAAAGAAGATTCCAACATGGAATTGGTTTTACTCGACGGTTACAGTGATAGTTATGGTGGAAGTTGGACCAACAAGCAAGTTTCTATAAGACGGGCGGTAGAGATCAAGGCATTTTTTAGTTTGATGGGCGTTGAGCCTGACCGAATACAAATTACCGGTCACGGTGAACGTCGACATATCGCGCCGAATACCAATGGATCATCACGGGCACAGAACCGTCGAGTGGTGATACGGATGGCTAAATCTTAATGTAAAAATATTGTATACCTACAGCCCGGTCAATATTTTTTGCAAATATTAATCGGGCTTTTTCGTCATATGAGCTAAAAATCACTCCATTTTATCGACATAGTTCCTCACAGTGTCGGTAAAGTCGGTAAATACACCATCAACTTTTAAACTCTTAAACAGTATATCTAATACTTGTTCAGATCCGACGTTTGCCGGCAGCGCATCCTGTCTGAACGTAAATGGGTGGATTTGCAAGCCCAACAGTTTGGCGTCTTTTGCAAATGGGGTAGGTTGCATTGTTTGCATATCGACTAGTTGCGGTATCCAGGGGCCGATTCCCTGAGCAACTTTAGCCACTTCTACAAGCATGGCTGGTTGTCTTAGGGCATCGTAATCAGTGCTAGATTCTTGCCAGTCATTTTCAGCAAATAGTTGCACCAATTTAACTTTTGCATCCAATGTGTTGCGTAAACGTTGGGTTTCGGCAAAGTAAAAACATTGTACATAAATCTTTTTGTCGGGGTCGTCCAAATTATGCTTACGTAAAACAGTTAATACGATTTTACTGATATCGACGCCTTCTTTGCGATGCCATTCAGGAAATTTTATTTCCGGATAGAAGCCTGTATTTTTATGGAATTGTCGGTTTAACTGGCTGATAAGTTCTATTTGTTCCTCAAAAGTGGCGATCTTGAACTGACCAGTTCCAGAATATCTCTGAGGAAAGACTTGCTGTCCTTTTTCGTCAGTTCTTTCATGCACGGTCAAGGTTTTTAGCTCAGTTAGAGTAAAATCAATAACGTAATAACGACCATCCTGGCGCTTTCTCTCAGGAAATACTTGTTCAACATTGGTACTGGTTTCGAGATGGATATCATGCAAAACAACTAGTTTAAGATCTTTGCTAAGCACCAGATCTTGTTCAATAAAGTCGGCTCCAAGAGCATAGGCTAAGATCACCGCTTCTAAAGTATGTTCTGGTAAATATCCAGAAGCGCCTCGATGAGCTATCACCAAAGGTTTAGCAAAGCCCACGAATGTTGTCAGCATCAGTGTCAGGGTAACAACTACCCGAAAAGTGTTTTTGTACATGTTCATTATCCCTGTATGAGCTCAATTGCGTAGCCGTCTGGATCTCGCACAAAAGCGATAACCGTTTCGCCTCCCTGAACTGGCCCTGGTTTGCGATAAACATCGCCGCCCTGGGATTCTATTTTTTCGCAAACAGCATAAATATCATCCACTCCAATGGCAATATGTCCATAAGCCGTTCCTGGTTCATAGCTTTCAGTTTCCCAATTATAAGTGAGTTCTAGAACTGTATGCTCGGATTCCTGACCGTAACCAACAAATGCCAGGGTGTATTTGTATTCGGGATTGTCGCTTTTCCGCAATAAGGACATGTCCAGAACATCGGTGTAAAACGCGATTGAGCGCTCTAGATTACCAACTCGTAACATTGTGTGGAGTAAACGCATATTTTTTCCTTTTCAGACCAGCAATTTAGCTGCTAGTGTTGGTATGTACCCATGCTACCTCAAAATGACGGATTCAGAGCGACTGGGATGCTTTAATTCAAGGCGTCTCCCTAAAGGAGTGTCGTCTACCTTTTGTGAATTCAACTGAACAACGCAGAAGTGAAGTGCCCCAGACGCTCCCTTCGGGCGGGTTTTAAAGCCATTTATGCGACGTTGACTATTTTTGACTTAGACCCACTAGGCCTGTAAACAGTCGCCTTGCCTAAATAGCTTTAAATTCCCGCTGAAACGCGCAGTTTTAGGTGGCATGGGTATATAGAGTACCAAGCTATCAACTCAAAAGGACACTAATATGACAGATAAAAATCACTTAACAGTTGCTTTGGCACAAATTGCACCGGTTTGGCTTGATAGAGATAACACCATCGAAAAAATCCTATTGGCCATAGCTGAAGCAGCAGACAAAGGAGCTGAATTGGTTACGTTTGGTGAAACACTGTTACCTGGTTATCCTTTTTGGCTGGAATTGACGGGTGGGGCAGTATTTAACTCGCAAAAGCAAAAAGAATTGCATACTTTGTATTTACAACAAGCGGTTAATATCGAATCAGGACACCTTGATCCTATATGTCAAATAGCAAAACAACGTAAAATTGCGGTGATAGTGGGTACCGCAGAGCGCGCCTCAGACCGGGGCGGGCATAGTGTGTATTGCTCCCTTGTGTACATTGACAATCAAGGTCAGATCAAAAATGTTCATCGCAAACTCATGCCCACCTACGAGGAGCGCTTAACCTGGTCACCTGGCGACGGCCATGGTCTTCGCACTTTCCCCATTGGTGACTTTACCATGGGTGCACTCAATTGCTGGGAGAACTGGATGCCACTGCCAAGGGCTGCACTCTATGCCCAAGGCGAAGATTTGCACGTAGCAATATGGCCAGGTGGTGAACATAACACGCCAGACATTACTCGCTTTATCGCTAAAGAAGGACGCAGTTACGTAATGTCTGTATCAGGCTTAATGCGGCCCGAAGATTTTCCAGTCGACACCCCTTATCTAGATGAAATATTAGCTAATGCTAAGCCGTTTCTTGCCAACGGAGCATCCTGCATTGCTGCGCCCAATGGTGAGTGGGTGATTGAGCCTCAGATAGGCGAAGAGGGCGTGTACCTTGCGACCATTGACAAAGCCCTGGTCTATCAAGAGCGGCACAACTTTGATCCGGTTGGTCATTATTCACGGCCCGATGTGACACAATTGCACGTTAATCGTGAAAGGCAAAACACTGCGATATTTAAAGATTAGAATTGGGCCACTATATCACCCAGTCGTTCTGAAACGAGAGGTTTGAAGTGACTTGGATTCAGATAAGTGTGAGCAAATAGAGAAAAAGTTTGCGGTTTTGAAGACGCTATATGGCACAAGTGAATCTTGCTATTATTCAGTGACTTTAGTAGTCGACGCGATAGTTTAACTATCCCGAACTGGGGTTAACTAGAGATAAAGCAATACCAAAACGTTCAAGTTTCCTTTGACCGAAGACATATGCTGCATATGATATTCGACGATAACAATGAAAAGAGAGAACCATGAAAAAATCTTTACTTTGCCTATTTTTAACCTGCTTCTGTTGCTTCGCGATTAGTGCTAAAAGTACTTTGAAACAAGACATCGAAAAAGACTATCAAGCTCATTTAAAACCATTGTTTGTGCACTTTCACGAAAACCCGGAACTTTCTATGGCTGAAGTGAAAACAGCGGCTAGAATAACGAAAGAACTGAAAGCGCTGGGTTTCACAGTGCATGAAGGTATTGGGAAAACGGGGCTGGTCGCGGTATTGGAAAATGGTTCAGGCCCAACCGTAATGATGCGCGCTGATATGGATGGATTGCCCCTAAAAGAAGACAGTGGATTGAGCTATTCCTCCGTTGTTGAACAAGTTGACCCCATAAACAATGAACTTCGCCCCGTTATGCATGCTTGTGGACATGATGTTCATATCACTGCTTTGGTTGGAACTGGACGATATATGGTGAAAAACAAATCATCCTGGTCTGGCACGCTGATGCTGATCGCTCAACCAGCAGAAGAGAGGATCATGGGGGCCAAAAAGATGATGGAAGACAATATCTATGAACGTTTTGGAAAACCTGATTTCGCACTTGCCTTGCATGTGGGCGCTGAATTAGAGACCGGAAGAATCAATGTTTACGCTGGCCCAGTCTCTGCAGGCTCCAATAGTGTCGATATAATTGTGCACGGCGTTGGTGCTCATGGTGCTTATCCTCATGAAGGCAAAGATCCTATTGTGCTGGGTTCGCAAATAGTGATGGCACTGCAAACACTTGTGAGTCGAGAGTTATCTCCGATGGAGCCGGGAGTGGTAACGGTCGGCGCTTTTAATAGCGGATATAAGCACAACATTATTTCTGACAGAGCACATTTGCAGTTGACAGTACGTAACGCCAGTATCGAGACTCGCGACAAATTATTATCGGGTATCAAGCGTATTGCTGAAAATATGGGTAGGGTTGCCGGTTTGCCCGAAGACAAACTGCCAGAAGTGATAGTGTCGAAAGACGAGGGGACACCACCGCAAATTAACGAACAGAAACTGACTGAACGTTTAGATAAAGTATGGAAAGACAGCTTTGGTCAAAACCGAGTCGTAGCAGATCCAGCAACAGGTATGGGAGCCGAGGATTTTCCTTTTTTTGTATCGGGCCAAGGTATACCAAGCGTATATTGGGTCGTTGGCGGAACGCCTCCTGCAGATATGCAAGCGGCTAAAAATGGCGGGCCAGCCATCCCTTCGCACCATTCTCCTTTTTTCAAGATTGACGCGGATGGTTCTGTGCCCTTCGCAGTAGAATCAACTGTACTTGCATTGTACGAATTGATGGGCAAGTAGTAATTTTTACGTGCCTGAGGCATGAGTCACCATCCATTGGTTTTTTGCTCCTATGCAAGCCTGGGGCAAGGCCTGTTTTTTTGTCATTTTGGATAGGTGTCTATGTCAGTATTGGAAAATCCCCTATAATGGGATCCCTGCACACTAAAATCCCATTTATGGAAATGCTTCTAAGTTCTAGCGAAGGTGTCATTTGAAAAAATGATGTTTAATCCATAAATATCAATTACTTAGTTTTCTAACCTGAATGCTACAAAAGCACTTAAGAGTGAAATTTGCTTAAAACAGGAAACCTAAATGATATCAAATCTAATCTTATTCATGCATATTGCGGCGGGCTAAATTGCATTAATATCTGGATTCTTGGCTATTTCATATAAAAAAGGCTCGACGGCACACCGTAAAGCTGGAAAATATTTTTCTACTCTATGATTTTTATGGGATTTTTAGGAGCTTATTTGGCTTATTTTAAGCCAGAAATAATCTCTACCTTAAATGGAGTGTTTGCCGCTTACCTAGTGGCGACAGGCTGGATGGCCGTAAAACGAAATGTTAGAAATGTCGTCCTATTTGATAAAATTGCGTGCGTTGTCGCCTTATTAATTTGCGGGCTCGATTTATATGTTGGCTTTTTGGCTGTAGAAAGTGAAACAGGACGTTTTCATGGATTTCCTGCGTAGATTTACTTCTTTTTCGGCTCAGTTGCAGGCTTAGCAGAAACCTTTGATATGAAAATGATATTTCAAGGTGGAATTGAAGGTGCACCACGAATGACAAGGCATATATGGAGAATGTGTTTTGCCTTGTTACTAGCAACAGTTTCTTTCTTCCTTAGGCAAATGCAAGTATTTCCAGAATTTTTGCAAAAGATACAAATTTTGATAATTCCCGTTCTAATAGTACTAATTTCACTCTTGTTTTGGGTGTATCAATCTTTATTTACAAATCGTTATAAAAAAAGAAAACGATTGGCTTAGCTAACCGTGAAGACAATCGAATCAACTGCGAATTATGGATTTATCAGTCAGATTTATCAGGACATTCACGTTAATTTCTCGATCGTGAATCTTGAGACCGATCTTTAAGCAAATTGGAATGGGTGTCTACGTAAATAGTAAGTCTTTTTTATCCAGAAATGTAAGATCAATGATCATATTAAAAATTCTCAGTCATATCCCCACATCATATTGAAGAGGGCTCTATAGCTGAGAATATCAACTAACATGCTATTTTTTAAACTTTAACTAATTGAAAAATAATAGTTAAATTAAGTATTTGGATGTCATTGATACCCATGTTTCGTCATCTTTACGACATGTCGCAGGTTCACAAAAAAATAACCCAAATAACCCAAATACCCCGAAATGACTGAAGTACCTTTCAAATTACATTAGTTGCGTAATCGTAACATTGAGCGAAAATTTTCGTGAAAAATACGATATTTCGAGGTTGTCCACACATAGTATATAGAGAGATCCTGGCCGTTTTTCATGAATTAACTCTTCGGAAGTTTCATTTTTATCTTTTATTTCAAATGGTTAACTTAGGTTAGGTAGCTTGGAGATAATACTGATGACAAGTCTGGCTCGTTATATGCGTTAGACATTATAAGTTTGGAAATGAACCTAGTTTGGAGACCAACATGTCCTGTATGACCCGAGCACTTAGAAAGGAACTGAAACGCTTTCTGATCAAGTATCGCTACGAGCTTATAAAACGTAAATATTACAGTAGCAATCTACGCCAAGTTTTGGTGAACTCTGGTTTTTGTCCAGGTACATTGACTAATGATCAGTTGCAGAGTGTGATTGACGAGGTGTTTGTTGAGAACGCTCGAATTGAATT
>JBLHNW010000021.1:0-18271 GCA_047622205.1 Paraglaciecola sp. | reverse complement strand
GGGCTAACGCCATTCGATTACATTGAACACTGTTTAGATAAATTATCTCACCCTAACTGCGACCTCAATAGCTTATTGCCCTGGCGCGTTAATCTAGGCAAGGCGTAGTTCGCCGGACGCTCACAAAACAAAAGCTGGCTGCTTAAACTTGAAACATTTCTTAAGCCGGTAATTAATCCTGTTCTGCGCAAACAAGATCATGTCATCACTTACCGTTCTTAACTCACTGCCTTTTTTTACATATTGCTTTAACAAACCATTGGCATTTTCATTAGCTCCACGTTCCCAAGAGCTATACGGATTAGCAAAATAAAACGCTGTGTCTAACGCCTTGGCAATGACTTCATGATATTCCGTCTTCTTTTTACGGTTTGAGATTTAAAAAAATATATTTGTATTTATGCTATTTTTTGTTAGAATAATATTATTAGCATTTATATATAAATGGCTATTTTATATGTAGTTAACTTAAGATCTCACTCTAATTTAATAAAGTGTATGAAGATCTCGCGTTATGTTCAAAACACTCAAATTCTAAATTATTAGTACCCTCCTAACCCATTGATTCTTCTATATGGGCGATCTCAAGTAAAATTTCGAATATCAGATGACCTTTGCCACTTAGATCGAGATTTACCGGCACGTTGAGATTTTTTATAAGCCACTGACATAACTACCTATGCTCTATTTGGGATAACTGATTGCGGATTATCTTAAGAATTATTCAATGGGAAAGTTTTAAAATATTGATTTAGTTATCATAGTTAATTATTGGTTGGCCATTAGCCAAGTGCAATCCAAAACTTGTTCATGAACTAGTTATATTCAAGGGGTTTAAAGGCGCTAGATAATGTTTGAATTGAAGTCACCATCTTAAAGGCATGCACACAACCTCTTAAGATGTGTAATTCTCTATATTGCTCAAGTGGTATATGTCAGAGTGTGAACATTAACGTTGAGCAAGTCAGTGAACTTTGAATTTTTTAGGTGACACTATGTGAAATCGGAACGACTTAACAAGGTCAATGGACTCAGAATGTAAACTGAAGCACTTACATTCAAACTATTTCATTTAACATTGTATGTTTTCGAGGTTTCGTGCGTGTGATTTTGTATAGGCAAACCGTATTTTGATAATTGTTGGATGAGATGAAATTTTCGTAAGCATCAATAAAATCTCTTACTTTTCCTTCATAGCTTCAGTTTCCAATACAGATAATGCTGATGACTCTGATATGTGGCGATCCTTTCCTTAGTTAAGTTTTATAGAAGTGGCTAAGCCATATTTTCCTGCTGTTAGGAATTAATTTCAGTCAGAAAGTATGGCAACTCTAAATGAATATACTGTACTTGATCCGTCTATCGAAACTGCTTGGGGCACAAATAAATGTCATATGCGCCCTATCCCACTTCTGGACAAAACCTTTTTAGAGTTTCTACTTAATTTAACTAATCACAAATTACGTCAGGTATGGAAAACACCGTTTTGGGAGGCAAATTTTCTATTCAACTAAATGATTAACTGACTTTAAGAATCCTCGCATATTCGAGTTTGGATCTTCAATGGGAAACTCACCGTATTCAAATTTTAAAGTATCCCACAGGGATGTTAATTTCTGTTTACGTCGAAAAAAAGGGTGTATCCATACCGTAGATAGATAAGATGATTTTGGAGCTTGTACGATCATAGTAACGAGACCAACTAAACATTGTTTGATTTCACTACCATCTAATGTTGGCAAGTCTTCTAGAAAAGGGTAAGCAATAACATCGCGCCATCCATCGTTACTTATATCCCAAGACATACCATCACCGCATTCTTGTGATTGATAGCGTCTTATTGCTACACAAGCAAGCTTTTGCCAATCTGGAGAATTAATGGTTATCGTTTCATCAAAAGACATACCTTTTGGTGCAGGTATAGCTCTAATTAAGCCAGCACTTACTTCATCGTAAAGAATATTACTGGCAATATCGCTATTTTTAATATCATTGATATTTTTATGATTGATGTTAACAAACAGCTCAGAGAGGAGAGAGTCTTCGTCATATTCTCTCAAAATAGGTTCAGGCCGCTTACCTTTCTTGTTTAATCCTCGAGAGGCAGAATTTCGTTCAATGCTGATAACATGAAATAAACCATCCGGTAAATTTTTGAACCAAGAAATACTGTCAGCCCAGTACAGCATTCTAGGATTCATCCTAATTTTTTTTATTAATATAATAGAGGCTTGTTCTGATGTTTGAGCAGTAATGTGAAGCATAGATGGCCGAAACAAGTATTTATTATCAGGGTACTGACTATTACAAAATGTCTCTAAAGCACTTAGGATTACTATTCTTTCTGAATCAGAAAGACATGTGACGACAATCGGAATATCTTCATCACATGCTTCATTATCAATCAAACAGTCTATCCCAAGACTAACAGCTTTAAGATTTCCATTTTCTAAACTTAGAGTATCAAGAAATTGTTTTTTCTTATCGCGTAAATCCATATGTCACCCTTCGTATAGAGTTTAAGTCAAAGACGTTATATCAAGCACTTCTATTTATAATCAATAGGTTAGTGAAGTTCGTTGCTCTACAAAAATGATATCTGCACAATCCCAGTGACTGATATGACCATTGGTGCCAATCTCAAGCCCAAAGCTATCGAGTGATGTTCTACCACTGCTGTTTGTGATTATCTTTTTGTAAACTAGGTGCTTAAAGTGAGCTATAAACTTATGATTCACCAGTCCCTTCTTGTCTGTGATGCTAATGCCATTATTTTTTAAACTGGATAAATAATCAGAAATTTTTACACCTAAAGTACCTTTTAAAGGGGTAAGTAACTTCATCTCATATGATGTATCTATCTTCATTTTCAACTCCTTTTCGTTTAGACATAACGATACACTGAAAAATTCAAATTACAAGCTTTTGTAAATCGTAAGTCATTGAACGATAACGCAATAGTGCGTTACTGCAATTGATATTAATAGAACTAACATAACTTTTTAGACTATGAAAAAACCTCGAACATTAGCTTTTCTATAGCAAAAACTTTATTAAACCAGTTTGTCTTGTGGTTTATTCAACTGACTCTGGGGCAATAACGGCTTAGAACGATCACTCTAAGACGTATCTGGACAAAAGCTGGTTAGAGTTAAAGCTCTGGAAGTAATGGCTGTCATTAGGGAAAATATGGCAATCGGATATGCGGTATCGCCGCAATCAAGCGACGCGTTAGCGGTCGCCTTAAATTGCTTTGTTAGGCCATGAATATTGTAATTCTGAATTGCAGTTAATAACTACTACTCTAGATATTTTGGTATCAATTGGGTGATTTTTCACTTCTTCCATAATATTAGGGTAGATATGATTTACCAAGACGAGCGTGTCACCCTCCGCCATCACCTTTTCCTTTTTTTCGATTGCATGAGCAAGTGCGCTAATATGTGTAGAGGCAGCCCAACCATCACCATTTAGGCCATCTATACCATATATGGTATATTTTTCTCGATACTTACTCTGTTTGATTAACTTAATGGTTAAGCAGGCACTGGTAAATTCCAACTCTGATATAGAGCTATTGTTTGCCTTAAACCATTGTTCCAATTTGTTTTTTTTGGGAAGAACATTTCCATCTATTAGAATATCCAGAGCATAGCCGTACTCAACTTTATTATACTTGTCTATAAGACACTCAATGAATTTGACGATCGGAGTCTCTGATTCCAGGTCGGTTTTAGATTGGCTTACAGAATACAGCCCAGTAACTTCATATGTATGAGTTTTCTTGCATCTAAAATCTGGATATATTGCATAGCCGTTTGGCTCAAAAATGACTTCCCTTTCAGAATATATTTTCTTTAGATATGTGTATGCGATTCTCTCATCATCATTCATTTTTATAGACCTTAACTCATGGGCCTGACGCCCGCATAAATTGTGGGTAAAGCTTGCCTAGAATTAGCGTCAGTCAAGCTTTAGGCGTCAAATTTAGTGCGCTTGTTACATTCCGAATGCACTTAGGTCGATAGGTGACCAGCAGCGTAGCCGACCCCAGTAGCCCAAGTTGTTTCAAACGTTAAACTGAAAAGAATACAAGTACGAGCTTTTAAAGTTTTAACCATAGACACCTCCTCATGTTTGTCTGCCGTGGTTGACGAAGCCAGTTGGATACTTACGTATCGTAAAAGCACAAATATAAGGGCTATGGAGCCAACAAACGCCCAAGGAATTGAACCTTGACCTATCTCCCCAATCAGCCTAAGTACACTCTGTGGGAACTTACTTTACCTTAACAAAGCGAGAAAGATTACGACCTTTGTTAATTTCGGTTCCATATGTTTCAGGAATCCCCGCTCGTTTTGCTATGTTTTTTGGCGAACATCTACTCGCAGAAATCTCATCCGCATATTTTATCCCAAATAAATGGACGTTCGTAGCCGTCTCACCTTTCTTAGATTCAAAGTACATTTTTTTAAGAATCTTCGCTAAATCATCTTCATTCACTAGAACCTTCCTTTGGTCATGTAACGCCGCCTTAAACGGACTAAAATTGTTGGTTGCAATATGTAGCAAATAGGTGCCTAACTAACGACTATGGCGTCAACAACTTATTTTCACCTGTATTCTCATCCCACATGACGCCATCTCTTAGCATCGAATTGAGGATGACTACCATCTTTCTCACGCATGCAATAATAGCCACTTTCTTGGGCTTTCCTTGCCCAAGCTGTCGCAAGAGCTTGCTCTTCTTCTCGATCTTGAGGCATGTTTAACTGCGGTGAACAGCGCTTCATACGACCTCAGGTCGCACGGACAAAAGTGAGTTAGAGCTAAGAATCTAGCTCATGATGTTTTGATTAGGAAAAGTACTGCAACCTCACGCACTATAACGCCCGACACTAATTTTTAGTAGAAATCTAACAATCATTGACTGTTGGATTTATTTTGCTCATATATATATTGATCAGCTCGTTCACAAGATTCCATTGCTGTTCTGGAACAAGATACACATGTATTTAACTCAATAACTGCAGAGCCCAAATAAATATACTTATCGGAGAGTGATTCAGCCTTACTTCGTAGTATTGTTGCGCTATGTTGATGCGTTCTCATTTTTTGCCCGCACTCTTGATTCAGAACAATATCATTAGACTGCCTCAGGCTGTTCATTTGCCTCCCTTCATTAACTAAACGAGTTGTTTCTTCAGCGATAGTCTTTACAAGTCTTTTATGTGCATTTGCACTCTGTAATATCGCTTCTTCGCTACCTATCGAGTGATCTTTACTGAACTTTACTATCTTGCCACCGAAATCAGTTTGGTAAGCATGTGGTCCTGTTAAATATTCACCATATAAGCCAACAATTTTCTGCACCTCTTCAGGCTGAACAAATGGAAGTGGCATAGTTACTTCAACAAGGTACTTCCCATCTACAAGCCTTGATTGGGTACCCATAGGCGATGTGATAAATCTGCCTTGATCAACACTTAATTTATCTGTGAACTCAAACCCCAAAACTTCATTTTTAAGACTAACTAGTATGATAGTACCGCTTGGCAGATTCGTATCCCCTGCTATTATGATTTGTCGCTCTGATGTTTCAGATATGGACACTTCCATCTCGACATCAGCATTCATCACAATACTTTCGCTCGATTCAGAGTACCCTGTCAGGCATATCAAAGAAAAAAAGATAGCTAATTTAGTGTTTAATTTTATAGCGTTACTCATGTTCTGTCCTATTTGTCGTATATTACGATTGACTCTACTATGATGATGGACCCGTAAGGTTTTTAATTTGAACGATCTTTATTCTGTCATCTGCTACACCTAGGCCCATTAACGTGCGTCGGTGATTATCCTTATAGGCCTTCATAGACAGGATCTTTAGCGGTAACTCTATATTTTAGGTAGAAAAAAGGCCTTATTTATGATCTGATAATTGTCGCCAAACAAACTACCATGAGCAATAAATAAAGCCGATGACGATTATCTCCTTAAAAAAGCAGTTTATGCAATTCTTCAATGCTGACATCCTTCAGAAAATTTATTAAGCCACCCAACATAAAAAGGACCATGTTCACTACATGACTATTCTGACGCTATAAAAGTTAAATCTGCTGTAGGTGACTGTTTATTCGTAACATAAAGTATCAATACGCTGATGTTTATGCAACTAGGATAAATGGACACCCATAAGATTTTTGCACTTACTGTCTGTGGAACTTACTCGGCATTTTTGCTGATATCTAGCAATCCATTCTAGAAGCGATGCTTAAACCGAAAAAATACGTAATGTTAATTACGTATTTTTTGATGCTTTTATCAATAGATTTAGTATGGGAAATTTTGCTTCTTACAAAATGACTGAGTAATTGTACTAACGAGGAAAGGGGCATAAATGGGTTAAGCCCCCTAACCCATTTGTGGAAATTTCCGAGTTAGACTTTTAGCTCGAATTAGTAAGTTTCGGATTAAAATATCTATGGGTAACGCCATAATGCTGCACAAAACTATCTATTTGTTGTTTATTCTGGCTGATAATTGGACTAATTAGCATTGCCTCCTTACCACCTGCCGTTAATGAATCTATAACTTCTTTAGGTGCGCTATATCTTTCAAGAAACGATATTCCGACCATGCAAAAATAATTATAAATGGCTTCAGCGGATTCAATTGCTTGTTGCTCATTGCTAACAGAGAACCGCTTTTGGCCGACACCTTCAATATCTCCAAGCTCTGCGCCAACTATGCAAAGTTGGACTTTCTTTGATTTAAATTCCACAGCGAAGTCACCAGTACAATCAAAATTATCAGCGTGATTAATACAGCTAATATGGAAATGCCAAACATTGTCTCCAATCGACTTTTTAAAAGTGCGCGTACTTTTCACATACTTCCATTCTGAAAGAAGCTCTATCAATCGATCTATCAATTCACTCTGCAGTTCAGATATTTCCATGGCATGTAATGCCTAATTAACAGGCAAAAAATTGTTGGCTAAAATAAGCGACGAAGGAGCAAAAGCCAACTGTTTTTTGTCCTTGTTTAATTTCTTGTGTACGCCCAGCATGGGCATGAACTAATGAGGTGAAAGTCCTCTGTAGGGAGGTCACCGTTCAATAACGTGCTGTTATTAATCGTTAACTACTAGCTAATGGCAAGGGCTTATCCGTGAAGGTTGGTCTGAAGGAAGCCGCTAGCAAAGCGAGCTGATGAACAAGAACATCATATGAGGCGTAGGCTAGAGGTGAGTTGGCAGGGTCTGCCCCGAGAAGCAAGGGTACAAGACGACGAAACCACGTGATCTAATGGCCACCGTAAATGATGCAGCAGTGCAAAGAATGTTCATGTTCTTATCTGGGGAGATCTGTTTAACAGGCGATCGGTCATTAACCAATAAGGCTCTGGTTTACAAGTGCCTTGGATTTTCAACATCATCGACGGAAAAGAGCAAACTAGATGGAAACCGATAGCGCATGACACTGCTACCGTAATCATATTATCACCAAAGATGAGATCCATATCACTAAATACCTAGTTCATTGTTGTTACTGTAAAAATAATGCAAAGGGTGATGTTATGTCTATTAGATTGCTTACATTAATTTCGTATGCGTTAGCGTAAACACAAAAGAGGAACTCCTCATGAAGTGTCGTTGTGTTGCATGAACAATTATGTATTGAATAAAATTTTAATATAACTAGGGGCTGTTTATCTTTGTTTGAAATACATACATTTTTTTAAGTGGCATCCATTAAGGTGGAAAACACCACCTTAGATTTAATGAATGACCAATAATAATTATTATTTTGAATGAGTTTTCTGTTTAAAATAGTTGCAATTGTCGCAAATCATACAAAGATCAACAGGCCCTAAAAATATAACAAGATATAAAGTCTTCTTTGCTCCAACGGCACAAGATCACTTCCCCTGCCTCTAGCGTACCTGTACAACCGAGGAACTAAACCATGCCCATTCATAAAGTAAAACAAAACGATCAATCCAGTCTGCTAGATATCTATGCAACCAACGCCTCACAAGAAAGCTTACCTAAGTATCAAATGCCACAAGGTCGGACCGAACCACGCATTGCTTATGCTTTTGTCCACGATGAGCTTATGCTCGACGGAAATTCTCGTCAAAACCTAGCTACATTTTGTACAACTTGGGTAGAGGACGAGGTCAAGCAGTTAATGACAGACGCGGTTGACAAGAACATGATCGACAAGGACGAATACCCACAAACAGCCGAAATAGAGAAACGCTGTGTTCATATACTTGCGGATCTTTGGCATGCACATAAATCACAGGAAACGATTGGATGCTCGACAACCGGGTCTAGTGAGGCGGCAATGCTAGGTGGTCTAGCCCTCAAGTGGAAATGGCGTCAGCGCCGTGAAGCTGAGGGCAAGGACTCAAGTAAGCCAAACATCGTAACCGGCCCTGTGCAGATTTGCTGGAAGAAATTCGCACGTTATTTCGATGTCGAGATTCGGGAAGTGCCATTAGAGGGTGATGCGCTTGGGTTAAAACCCGAGGACCTACGAAAATATTGTGACGAAAACACCATCGGTGTCGTGGCGACTCTCGGAGTCACCTTCACTGGTGTCTATGAACCAGTAGAGGCCCTGAGTCTTGAATTAGATGCGATCGAGCGTGAGTTTGGACTCGACATTCCAATCCATGTGGACGCTGCCTCTGGTGGTTTTATAGCCCCCTTCATCCAGCGCGACCTAGTCTGGGATTTCCAGATACATAGAGTCAAGTCAATCAATGCATCCGGTCATAAATACGGTCTCGCACCGCTAGGTGTTGGCTGGGCGATCTGGGCAACACAGGAAGATCTACCAGAGGAATTGGTCTTTTATGTCGATTACCTTGGCGGCAACATTCCTACCTTTGCGCTGAATTTCTCACGGCCAGGCGGTGAGATCATAGCCCAATATTATAACTTCCTGCGCCTGGGTATGGAAGGTTATACAGCTATTCAACAGACCTGTTCGGATACTGCTCAATGGTTGGCTAAGCAATTGGCGACACTTGGATATTTCGATATGATCTATGACGGTCACGGCGGTCTTCCTGCCGTAGCCTACAAGTTGAAAGACGAGAAGCAAGGTTTCACACTTTATGACCTATCGGACAGGGTGCGGATGAAGGGATGGCAGATTGCATCTTACCCTTTACCGTCGAATCGTCAAAACACCATAGTTCAGCGGATTTTGATTCGGCACGGTGTCAGCCATGACCTGGTACAACTGCTGCTTGACGATATAATATCTGCGATAGACCATCTTGTAAAAAATCCTGTGCCAAACTCAACAGCGAAGCCAGGTTTCAATCATGGATAGATCAATAAGATATAATAAGTCGATCTTAAAAACGGTCGTCGGTGTTATCACTCCACCACTGCTATTCGTAGCTTTTCCGGCATCAGCTCAAAATACGATATCTAGCTCAGGTGGGGTTGTCGAGCAAGTATTCGATACGATAAAACCGGTAACCGAGGCGGGTTTTCATGGCTTTTTTCAGCTGTTGGACAACCAGCCTATTGCCTTCATACTGTTGTCGCTTGCATTGGGAACACTGATCGGGAAGTTCAGTCTCAAGACTATATCTCTGGGCTCAACGGCTGGTACACTCCTGATTGGGGTATTATTTTCGATGATCGCACAGGCCGCTTATGGCATCGCCTATTCAATTCCAGGCGTACTGTCATCGTTCATGCTGCTACTTTTCATGTATGCACTTGGGCTCAAAGTCGGCCCGCAATTCTTTTCTGGTTTGCGAAAAGGCGGACTAGCATTTCTTGTGATCGGCTTTATTGTCTGGAGTCTAAACTGGGTTATATGTTTTTTTGGTGCAATGCTAGCTGGTCTTGCCCCGGGCTATGCAACGGGACTGATCTCAGGAAGTTATACGATCACAGCAATCTTGGGTGTCGGTCAGGATGCGTTAACTAGCGGAGCTTTCATTCCACCTGATGGCATGTCGGTGCAACAGGTCGGTGCTAATATGGCCGCCGCTTATGCAATCAGCTATGTTTTGTCTACTGTATTGACCATTATGTTGATCCGCTATCTACCCCGAATTTTTGGTTATGACGCCGTTGCCGAGGCAAAACTAGCCGAAACTGATTTTAGCGGAGGAGGGGTCGATCCAGTGCCCGGAGCTCCGGGTGCATTAACAATGACCTTCACGTCTGTTGGCCTTCGCGCATTTACCGTCACCCACAAAAGCTTTATCGACCGCACCTTGTCGCAACTGGCTAAAGACTTTCCGGAAGTGCCCATCCTACGCGTAGTACGTGATGGTAAGATTCTGAACATGACAACTGACCCTACCGTTCAAAAAGATGACATAATAACAGTGCGTGCCGATGTGCACGACTTGATCGAGACGGAAGGCAAGTTGATCGGCCTAGAATCAGACGACCCGCTGGCACGAAATGTACCCATTGAGGTTGCAGATGTCACTATGGGATCGCACAAAATATCGGGGAAAAGCCTGGACGAACTTCGTTTGCAGCTGTCGGCTGGCGTTACAGTCCAAGCAATGTTCCGGGCTGGTAACGAGTTGCCTCTCGGTCCTAAGACCGACGTTCTATTCGGTGATGTTATGCGTCTGAACGGGCCTGATGCTGCTATTCAAAGAGCGGCAAAGCAACTGGGCGGTCATGCAATCCTATTCACGATGAAGTCGGAGGTCATTTACCTTGCGTTTGCCATGCTGGTCGGCTATCTAGTGGGGGTAATCACAATCACTATATCAGGCATCCCTTTTGCGTTAGGAACATCAGCAGGCGTTATTATGGCAGGCATAGGAGTAAGTTATTTTAGAAGCCGAAACCCAAACTTTGGCGGCCCCGTAAATGAAGGGGCGCGTAGCTTTCTACAAGACTTCGGCTTAAATGCCTTTGTTGCTGTTCTCGCCGCCAACGTTGGTTCTAAGGTCATGACAGCCTTTGGAGGCGACACGATCCTATGGATTGTACTAATTGGTATTGCAGGGGCGCTGATTCCACCGCTTGTTGCCTTCTGGATCGGGATAAAGGTATTTGGTCTGAATACAATAATCTCAGACGGCGCCGCGGCAGGTGGACGAAACAGCACACCAAGCCTAAATGCAATCATGGAAGAATCGCAGAGTTCAGTTGCAGCAGTCCCCTATCCAGTAAGCTATGCATTCACGACCGTTCTAGCACTAATCGGTGGGTATTTATCGATGATATTGTCATGAGCCTAGCTTACCTCACCATGATTTTGTTTATTGAAGCTCACCTAAATTTCTTTTACCGCATCATTCTTGGAGAAAACTAACACTTTATCAGTAATCGACGCGCTTACGGCTTCAACTTCCTTGAGGCCGATATTTTCTGCATCTATAAATATAAATTTCAAACAATAATCCTTTTTTGCTTAAATATATGTCATCAGCCTATTCTGCATGACAACTGACTCCATGAAGTATCATACTTGCGCTAATTTATTTTACGAACCGTTTGAAGCATATTTTAACTTCACGTAGAGGTAAGCCAATCGATCCCATTGTTTAGGTCATCTAGACCAAATAGCTTTACTTCAATTGATTGAAAGTCATTTGAGATACTGTCGATTAAGTTTTAAAGACTATCCTGACTCAGTGGGCCACATGGAACTTGTCTTTATAAAAGTTGACGATGCCCAACTAAATTCCGAAACTAATGACTATAATAGGATTCAAAATTTTTTGTGGAAAAATTATACATGGTCAAAAAAATAATCTACATCGATTTAGACGATACTATTTGTGATTATTCCAATGCACATAAGTTAGCGCTCAAGCTAAATCCTGAGGTCCTATTCCCGCAAGGTCAAAGTGGATTTTTTCGTGGTTTACTGCCCATAAAAGGTAGTATAGAGCTTATGAAAGAACTATTAGCATCAGAGTTATACGATCCATTTATTCTTACAGCACCGTCCACTTTGAACCCTCTTTGCTATACAGAAAAAAGGCTTTGGGTTGAAGATTATCTCGGTATGGAGTACGTAGACAGATTAATCATATCTCCACGTAAAGATTTATTGAAAGGATCTTATCTCATTGATGACTACAATTATGGTAAAGGCCAAGAGTTATTTTCTGGGGAGATTATTCACTTCGGAACAAGTAAATTTCCAGATTGGAAAACCATAAAAGATTTTTTGATAATATAAATACTTGGTAACCTCCTATTTTGCATGCTTGAAACATCATTTTTGGATAAAAGAGGTTCATGCCCCTAACTCGTTTTTGGACAAAAGCTTGTTAGAATTAAAACTCTAAAGCCTTAGGTTCACATGATGATAAGTATGGCTAAGTTCGGAAACACTTAAGAGGCTATTGAGATCGTCTCCAAATTAACGAGACCATTTTAAGTCAGCGATGCTCCCGCAGACTTGCTGCTTAAAATAGCCCTAGGTTATAGGGCCACTTAGTACTAGCAATCTGTACTTTCTGAAAGTAAGAGAGCATCTTCCAATTCAACACCAAGATAACGGATTATATTGTCAACCTTAGTATGTCCGAGTAAAAGAATGTTAGATTACTTTTGCTTATTTCAAATATTGAACTCGACTATTCAGCCAACACTTTTTTAAACTGGACATGTTTAACTCGATTTGAGGACATCTTGAACCCAGTAATTACGCTTTCGGGGTTTCTTTCTATATGGATGACACCAAGGTTGCGACTGACCAGCATATCTTGTTGCACTGCATCAAGCTTAGATACCAGACTGTTACCTATATGAAGCTGTAGCTCACCGTCAATTATCTTTATGTGGTAATTGACCATTAATGCTTCACTGTAAAAATTTCCCGTAAATTGGGCTAATTGATCGCTGGTGTAATTGGCTGGTGTGTACTCATCACATATAAAAGGATCCCGACCATTTACCGAGACTGACATTTGATTGCTTTTAGGCATAAAAGTCATAATGACGTTAGCTGAAACACCCATTAACTTGAACTGGTTTTCGGAAAGAGGTGCTAAATCATATTCTCGTTCGGGAGCCGGTGATAATTTTAATTTTCCTTGTTTAATATACACATGACGTGAATCATTTCTATCTTCACTCCAGTAGTGACCAGGAAGGTCCTTTAACTGATCTGCGTTAAGTTCAATAAACTGCGGCGCACTTTCAACTTCTTTTTTGTAGAACTGATTTAAATATAGATCAGCAACTTGGCGTGCTAAACCAGTTGAATAAGCATCCTCTCTGTTCGCTAGGACAATGACTGAAAATTTTTGCTCTGGAAATCTAATCAGATTCGACTTAAAACCGCCAAACCACCCTGCGTGGTCTATCTGTTTAAGCCCTTTATAATCACTTATACGAAGCCCAGAAGCATAATCAAGTTGCTCACCGTTATTGAGCGTTCCAACGGTTGTCATTTTTTCCCAAAAGTTTTTATCAAACACTTTTTGTTGATAAAACTCATCGTCCCATTTTTTTAAATCTTCTACAGTAGTTAAAATGCCGCCATCACCAATAAGATCTAATGTTGACATGTTAATTTCGAATTCAGGTCCAGAGAAGGGGGTATATCCATAGGCTTTATTTTTCACAATACGGTTATGATTATTATGAAACCGCGTATTGTGCATCTTCAGAGGCTTAAAGATTTCATTGTCAGCGAATGAGGCCATTGAAACTCCCGTTACCTTTTGCACTATTTGTGCAAGTAACCAATAACCTGAATTACTGTATAAAAACTCCTCCCCAGGATTGAAATTAAGTGATGGTTGAGCGGTCAACCACCCCATGACCTCTGCATCATCATACTAATCATCAGTTCGAAAACCTTTTAACTCTTTAAGGTTAAAATAATCTCTAACCCCACTAGTGTGGTGGAGCAAATGTCTTATGGTGATATCTTTTGCATAGTCTGGAAACTCAGGAAAGAAAGAGTAGAGCGAGTCGTTTAAACTCAAATTTTGTTGCTGAGCTAACAGGAGAATCGTGGCTGCCGTGAATTGTTTTGAGGTGGATGCAATTCTAAATACAGTGGTTGGAGTATTAGGGACAGAGTGCTCGATATTGGCTAAGCCATATCCTTTACTGAAAATGAGTTTACCTTCTTTAATAACTGCTACAGTGCCGCCTGGCTGGTCAACTTGTTCCCATTCGGAAAAAATACTATCAATGTCCTGCTGACTAGATTCTGCAATAGTACTTTTAGCAATAGTATTTTGGGGAAATGCGCAGATAGCAGTACATATGCTAACGAGGATTAACGATTTGATTTTTAGCAACTTAAACTCCATTTTAAAATTACATGTATCCTTTTAGTCCACTGTATTCTATTTTTGTTCAAAATACATGCGATTTAAAATCCCCATGGCGACCTTTTCGCTTTTCAGAAAATATTGCGAGGTGGCAGGGAGTTCTAAGAGGGAACAGCCGTTGATTTCCTCTTGGTCTGGTGTGGGTGAAGCGCCACGACGTTAGTAGCAGAAGGCCATATTCGTAGCTCACAATGGGGCATAAATGGGTTAAGCCCCCTAACCCATTTGTGGACAGAAACGTTTTAGGGGTATTTCTAATTTAGTCTTTTGTGGATTACATTAGGTATTGCAATGCTGTCTTATCTCCTTTGGTATAAACCATACATATATAAATTGGCACTATGAGAAAAATCTCCTAATGCCAAAGTTTTAAGCTTGATAGACAGGATAATCAATATAGCCTTCTTCACCACCGCCATAAAGCGTGAGTCTTGCATCGGCATCAAACTCTGTCAGTGGCCAGTTATTTTGGAACCGTGCAACTAAATCAGGGTTGGTTACATAGGGGGTACCAAACGCAACAAAATCAGCGTACTTCTTATCAAGCATCACTTGTGCTGACTCTCGCGTAAGTTTGCCTGCCACCATAATCGGGTTTGAATATACCGCGCGTACTTGCTGGCGGAATGTTTGTGGCACATCTACAGAACGCGAAATGTTTTCAGAAAAATGCACATAAGCCAGATTCATCGGCATCATGGTTCCTAGCGCTTTCAACATAAGGTCGACAATCTCAGGATCATCTTTTGCAAAACCTTCTCCAATATGTGGTGATACACGCACCCCAACTCTACGGGCGCCGATTTCGCTAACAATGGCTTCTAGGGTCTCAAGCAAGAATCGCATACGATTGTCCTGACTGCCACCGTACTGATCATCACGTTTATTGCTTTCATGACGCAGGAAAGTATCAAACAAGTAACCATGAGCCGCATGGACCTCTACACCATCAAAACCAGCCTCCATTGCATTTTTTGCTGCCTGAACAAAATCTACAATCGTGTTATTAATGTCTTGCTGTGTCATAGCCCTAGGTTGCTCAGTTTCAATCATCCCAAAACCACCTTCAGATAATGGCCCGAAGACTTGGTCCGGTATTTTTACCGCTGATGGCGCAAGTGGTTGTTCTCCTGAAATAATAGAGTGGCTGCGACGCCCCACATGCCATAATTGAATAAAGACTTTGCCACCTTCATCATGAACAGCTTTGGTCACTTTCTTCCAGCCGTCGATATGCGCTTTGGTATATATCCCCGGCGTCATTGAATACCCTCGCCCTACCGATGAGATGGGGGCACCCTCTGTGACAATCAAACCAGCATTAGCACGTTGCTTGTAGTATGTTGCCATCATATCGTTGGGGACATCCCCAGGCTGAGATGTACGTGAACGCGTCATGGGTGCCATTACAATTCTATTCTTAGCTTTCAATGGCTTAGTATCAAATTTTTTAAACATTATACACCCTCAATTTGATAGGTAGGATAATCAATCAAACCTTGTTCATCACCACCAAAAAGTGTACTTGAATCATGTTCGGCAAGTGGGTACCCGTTTTGAATACGTGTTGGTAAATCTGGATTTGAGACAAATGGGCGGCCAAAGCCAACCATATCGGCAAGACCATCATTAATCGCTTGCTCTGCTTTTTCACCGTTATAACGACCGGCATAAATGAGAACACCTTGATAATTTTCGCGCAGTGCTTTTTTGAATGACACCGGCGTATCGGGTGCATCATCCCAGTCCACTTCAGCAATGTGTAAGTAAACAATGCAATGTTTATTCAACAACGCTGCTGCCGCAATATACGTTTCGATAGGGTTCGCATCGACCGTGCCATTTAATGTGGTTAATGGTGCCAAACGTACACCGACACGATCAGCACCGATGGCCTCAACCATAGCTGCAATAACCTCGTCAAGAAAACGTAGGCGATTTTCCAAGCTACCACCGTACTTATCGGTACGATTATTCGCTTCTGAATCAATAAATTGATTAATTAGGTATCCATTAGCTGCATGAAGCTCAATACCGTCAAAACCTGCTTCTATGGCATTAAGAGCTGCTTGGCGATAATCTGCAATAACTTGCTTGATATCTTCGACCGTCATGGCACGTGGCTCTACGACATCAACAAATCCGGGCTCTTGAGTACCATTGTCTAAAAACACCTTGACGTTTTCGGCTTTGATTGCGGAAGATGAAATCGGTTGTTGCCCGCCGATATTTTCTGGATGAGTAACGCGACCCACATGCCAAAGCTGAGCAAAAATAGCACCGCCTTTCGAATGAACGGCATCAGTCACTTTTCTCCACCCTGCTATTTGTTCAGCTGTATAAATACCTGGTGTCCATGCGTAACCTTTTGCTGTATCAGAAATTTGTGTACCTTCGGATACAATAAGTCCCGCACTTGCACGTTGAGCGTAATAAGTAGCCATAATATCATTGGCTATATCACCCGGCTGGGTCGCACGAGAACGTGTCATTGGCGGCATAACAATGCGATTGTTGAGTGTTAGGTTACCCAGTTTAATCGGTTGAAAAAGTGAAGTGGTCATAAGCAGCCCTCATAGTTAATTTGAGGGCACTATAGCAATTAAAACTTAATACATTTACAGCAATAAAAACAAATTACTTTTGTAAAAAATGATACCAATTGTCAACCAAAGCGACCTATAGAGCTAATTTAGGCTGGATAAAATCGATAAAGGCTGAAATACGCTTGGCAACGGTTGATGATTTATAGAACACTGCATTAATCTGCTCTCTCGCTGTATTCGTCAGCTTCTCTCCTTCCAACAGCGAAATTAATCGTCCCTCTTCGATATCCTTCTTGACCATAAAACCCGATAAACAAGCGATACCGTTTCCTGCTAAAGCCAATTGCCTAACGGTTTCACCATTACTGGAGGTCAGAACTGGATTCAGTGATTCAAAACCTTTCAAAGGCCAGTGATTGAGGATTTTAGGGCCAGCGAATCCTATTGTGTCATGCTTAAAAATATCACTGCTTTTTTGCGGAAATCCACGCCGTGATAAATAGTCAGGAGCAGCTACAATGTACAATAAGCTGCGCCCTAGTGGTCTAGCATGAAGCGTCGAATCTTGGAGCTGACCAATTCGAATTGCTAAGTCGGTTTTTTTTTCCAGTAAATCGACAAAGCCTTCGTTAGAAGTGAGTTCCAACTCGATGTCTGGGTATTCTTGGTTAAACGCTTGAACGAGAGGTATGAGCTGATGGAAAATAAACGGGCTGGCGGCATCGACTCGTAAACGCCCCTTTGGGAGCTCGCCTCGGGTAATGATCTCTTCTTCTGCTTGTTGGATCTGGATTAACCCGACTCGAACCGACTCAACAAAATGACGCCCTTCATCGGTCAGATCTATTCGCCGAGTCGTTCGGTTTAGTATAGAGACCCCAAGCTGCTTCTCTACTTTACTCACTGCCCTAGAGACGCGAGCTACTTGAATATCTAATATATCAGCTGCTGCCGTAAATCCGCCGTTATCTACAACAGTCAGCAATATTTCCAAATCGTCAGACCGAGTCCGCATTTACACCCCTAATTTCATCATGTGCAATCGTCCGTTTATTGCATTTATAACAAAAAGCGTTTGCTAAAACACCTGTTTTTATCAACTAACCGCACAAGCATAATGCGTTAATCGAATCATCTCAATGAACAACTTAAAACATGACTTTTAGGTAATGCAGCGCAGTCCTTGGCTCAGCAACGAGAGCAACTCTCAACCTACGAAGAAATGAGTCTTGAGGAAAGGTTTGTAGTGGTCACGAAAATTGGCCACGGCTTTGTAAGTCAATGAGTTCCCCCCTGTGTCAGGATTGTTGTCACCCCTTAAAATCATCCAATAATTAAATAAAGGGGGCGGTCAATGAGAGCTCAATGGCACGATATTCATCTGAACGTAAAGAAGCAGTTTTAAAGAAGTTATT
>JBLHNW010000020.1:0-18605 GCA_047622205.1 Paraglaciecola sp. | reverse complement strand
TTGGCAAAGTTAACGTGCCAGTGACGTTTATTTGGGGAAATCAAGATCATGCACTTAAGCGTTCAGGCGTTGATGACACCAGAAATTACGTCGAAGCTGAATATGAATTTATCGAAATGGATACTGGCCACTGGATTATCCAGGAAAACTATGACGAACTAACAGGTCACTTGTTAGCGCATCTAGCGAAGTATCGCTAGGTCCAATTCAATGAGTCTATAACAGACCAGACACCTGTTTGGTCTTTTTAAAGACGATTTGAAAATAAAAAATAAAAAATAAAAAATAATAATAGAAATAAAAGGATACACATGAAAAAAATTATAATTAGACTATTGTTGATTGTACTCGTTGTACTTTCTCCCGTTCTCTACCTCATTTACACGTTTGCATTTACAGGTCCTATGCCAGATGCGGAATTTCAGAAAAAACTGCCTGAAATAGTAAAAAACCTTGAAGTAAAATTCGATGGTGAAGGTGAAGATACCTTAGTGTTTATCCATGGCTACCCAGACAGTCT
Source organism: Paraglaciecola sp. (assembly GCA_047622205.1). Lineage (GTDB taxonomy): Bacteria > Pseudomonadota > Gammaproteobacteria > Enterobacterales > Alteromonadaceae > Paraglaciecola. The sequence continues at coordinate 18,085 of JBLHNW010000020.1, read as the reverse complement.
GGAGCTTTGGGACAAGCAGGTTGAGTATTTAAAAGAGGATTATTCGATTGCTCGATTCACCCTTCCAGGGTTCGAGTTAGAAGATAATGGGGAAAGACCTCATTATAATATCAAACAGATTCGAATGATTATGAACGCCTTTATCAAAGGGTTAAATAAGGAACATGTCACTGTGTTGGCCCACGACTGGGGCGCTGTTTATGCTTCTCAGTACCTGAAGAAAAATGACTTAGTGGATAGACTGGTACTCTTTGATATCGGTAGTTTTGGTGAAGAGAAACGTCCAACTATCAATGTTAAATACACCTTTGCGCTTGCAGTGGCTTGGACTTTACCTGAATTTCTCGGCGACAAGTTAGCGTTATATACTGCGGATAAAATTTTAAAAATCCAAGATGTAGATCCGAATAAAACAGTTGCCGATTTGCGTTCAGATCCCCGTATGACTTATCCGTACTGGCATTTATGGAACTCTGTGTTAACGAAAACTACTACCAAGGCTACAGAGATAAAAGATTATGGCACGCCTTTCCTTTTCATGTACGGAAAGGACAAAAAGGTCTGGTTCCATGCTAAAAGCTGGGAAAAAGAGCTACAAGAACAGAATAAGGGACAAGTTGAAGTTTTACCCGGAGGCCATTGGTTTATGCAGTCTTCGCCTGATCTGGTTAACGAAAAGATCGCTAATTGGCTGAGTGCTCATTAAAGAAATAAAAACTAACTAACATCACTCGTCTCTATAAGACCAAGCACTTAGTCGCTTGGTCTTTCTCTTTCTCTTTCTCATAATTAACAAATGCCCAATCGGCTCGAACGATCACATCCCTTACTGTATATACGCCGATTTAGAGTGGGCAGCGTTCGTTCTCATTGGTCAGTACTCATCGGACATTTCGACTTACAACATTGTGCAGTTTTTTGTACTACGAAAATTCAAAGGTAAAAGTTTAGGAAAGAAAACGTTAGCACTCATCGTTAAATATTTTCCGGGTAAATGACAAATTCGGGTGTTGATCCAAAATGTGGGGCGCTTAACTTCTGGCAACTCGCAGTGTATAGTGTTGTCAGTGACGCCTATATGTTATCGAAATACCTTGATATTGATCTATTGATGCATTTCATTCTATTTGAGGGCTATCCGGTTCAACAGACTAATGATGAACGGCATTAAACATAGCATTTAGTGATGTGCCATTAATATTACACAGAGGAACTATATGATTAAACATTCTAAATTAGATTCTCGCCACTTAATTCCCCTCACCGAGGCGTCGAAACCCGTTAAGTACGGCAGTAACAGTAAGGTATATTTTTTTGACTGTCATCCAGATCAACCGACATGGCTGAAACAGTTGTTTTTAGTTTGTGGTGTTGCCCGCAGAGCGGCTTTAGATCCAGATACACAGGAGGTCGCTTACCAAGTTTACCTTCCGGTAAATCTCCGAAGTGTTTATATCTACGAAAAAGATTTGGTGCCCAATTGTAGCGATAACCCAATAGCCTGCCCATGGGGTACGGTTGAATCCAAAATGAAAGATGGATTAAGGGTTAAAGTAAGTGAAGAAGTCGAGCCACAAGTATTGCTCGATGAAGTTGTTAAGACGCTTGAATTAGATTCCGTTCGCTACACGAAACATAAACGCAGAATTCATATCATGCTCAAAACGCTGAAGTCGGTAGTGCGAGTGAGTTATGATCGCCAGCCGGAGTTTCGAATCTTTTCAAAGCGAGCCAGTTATGCCGAGGCTGTTGAGGCATTACAAAAGTAGTCTCAGCATAAAAATGTGTAGAGAGATATCATGATACTTGAAGAAATAAAAAATGGCTTGGGCGTTTAATATTCACCTCCTCCAACATGATCAAAAATCCAGCGATCAGAAAACAAATCTGGGCCATAGGCCACACCTAACGACGATATTTTTAGTTCTAAATGGTTAAGTGTTTAAAGTAGTTTGCTGCTGGTTGTAACTTAATTGGGCGTTAGTGCAAGGAAAAAAATGAAATATCCCGAACCGTTAAAAGAAGGCAGCAAAATAGCTGTCACCGCATTTTCTTCTGGTGTGCCGGCACCTTGTCATCAGCGACTCGATATTGTTATTGCTAACCTAAAGCGTCGCGGCTTCACTGTCGTTGAAGGCCAGTGTTTAAGGGAAAACAACCATCATGTGAGTGCATCAAAAGAGCAACGTGCGAAAGAGTTGATGGACTTCTTATGTGATGATTCCATTGACGCAATTATGCCGCCATGGGGTGGTGAATTGGCAATGGATATTCTTCCCTTATTAAATTACGAACAGCTTAACACTGTAAAACCCAAGTGGCTCATGGGCTTTTCGGATGTCAGCACGATTTTAACCGCCATAACAACAAAAATCGGTTGGGCTACGGCGCACACCGCAAACTTAATGCAACTTCATCCCAGTGAAACCGAGTTGTTAACCGCAAGCGTTTATGGCTGCTTAGGGCAAGAAGCAGGGGCGAGTTTTCTGCAACGATCATCAACGCACTATCAAACTCAGGGGCTTCCTTTTGCTGACAATCCCAATGCAACATTAAACCTGACGGAACCTACCAGCTGGAAAGTGCTGGGTGACGCTGATAATGCTCAGTTTAGTGGGCGTTTAATTGGTGGTTGTCTCGACACCATCTCGCACACCATTGGCACTGAGTATTTTGATATTGATGCGTTTCAGCATACCTTCAAATCTGATGGCGTGATCTTGTATTTTGAAAATGCAGAGATGTCGCCAACTGTGCTCCAGCGAGCGCTGTTGAGTATGAAGTATAAAGGTTTTTTTAATCAGCTTAGTGGTCTGTTGATTGGAAGAAGCGCCGTTACTACCAATTGCGGTAAAGACATCAGTCCGTTTGAAGCACTATCAGCGGCATTGGACGATCTGAATATTCCGATCGTGTATGACGCTGACATTGGGCATCTTCCGCCAAATATGACCTTACTTAATGGATCGTACGCTGAGGTTACTGTTGAAAACGGGGCTGCGAAAGTAGTGCAAACGTTGAAGTAAAAAGCTAATCAAAAAGCAGTTTATGATAGTTCGGGATTAAAAGTATATGAAGTTATTAGTTGGAAATAGCCCTGAGTTTATCCAAAAAGCGCAGGGGAACCCGCTCGATTTAGACCTGGATGGTTTAGATAGGGAGTCTTACCAATCATTTGGTTTTGAGTACATTAATGAGGTTGAAGTGGTCGGTGAACATCAACTAATAGAAATGCGCTTGAGCAACAACATACATAAATAAAAAATTAATTTTCAATAACAATTCCTCTTATTTATTCTCCTTTTCCCCAGTAATAGCCTCAACTTACCCGGCATATTATAATTATCATGTTGATTTAAAGTTGTTATTGCGCTTATGATGATTGATGTTGCCCATTTGTTGGTATCCTGTTGCGTTGGATGCAGTGTGGACAGCCGTTACCCCGAAAATATTCGGAACATTTATAATCAAGGAAAGAGTGCTATGAGAATATTTACAGCCAAGTTGGCAGCAACTTTTGTCTGTGCTGCCGTATCAATTTTTGCTTATGCAGGGGAACCTAAGTACGCTGCAGATGTGCCTGATAGTGTTACAACCCCAAATAGCGTTACTACAAGTTTATTAGGTGAACTTAAATTTCAGGATGGTGCGCCCAGCCAGGACACAACAAAGAAAATTTACGATTACCTGGATACGTCCCGAGGGGTTGATGCCTTCCTAAATGGTATACCTGCGACGTCTATTGAGGCTTTATTAGAAGGCTTTAAAAGCGTAGGGATGAAACCGGGTGAGTTGGGGGTTTTTGAAGAGCTTATGGATGCGCGCTCTTTATTTCTAACCCCTAATTCTACAACCATGTATGCCATGACAGAAGTAAACGTAAAGGATGAGCCTATAGTGGTAGAAATTCCACCAGGGGTTCTAGGGCCTGCTGATGATGCTTATTTTCGCTGGGTTACTGATGTTGGCCTAACGGGGCCTGATAAAGGTAAGGGCGGAAAATACTTGTTTGTACATCGTGATTACCAGGGGGACATACCTGAAGGTTATTTTGTTGCAAAAACGAGTACTTACAAAAATCTTTTATTTTTCCGTGGCTTTATTCACGATGGTGACTTGAAAAGAACTGCAGACGGAATAAAGAGCAAGTATCGTAGTTATCCTTTATCAAAAGCATCTAACCCACCTAAACAGAAGTTCCACGACTTATCAGGTAAGAAATTTAATACTGTTCACGCCAATAATTTTGAGTTTTATAGCGAGTTAAATGCCGTGGTTCAATATGAACCTGCGGATGCTTTTGACCCTGAAATTGTTGGGCAGTTTGCGGCTATCGGTATTAAAAAAGGTCAAGCTTTTAATCCTGATCAGAGAATGACAAAAATTCTTACCGATGCGGTAGCGATTGGTAATGCCGCTGCGCGGACGCTTAGCTTTTCTCCACGAAAAGATAGTGTATTCTTTTATGAGGATCGCCAATGGAACTCTCCTTTTGCCGGTTTGAGTTATGAGTTTCTTAATAATGGCGAGCGTGTTTTGGATGATAGAATTTTCTTCCACTATATGGCTACGGGAATTACTCCCGCTATGGCAAAGCCGCTCGTGGGTAAGGGGTCTGCTTATGCACTTGCAACAAAAGATAGTGAAGGTAAATACCTAGAGGGTGGAGATACGTATAAAGTCACTATGCCTGCGCCTATACCGGCTAACAACTTCTGGTCATTCATGGTTTATTCTAATCAGCACCGTTCTATGTTGGAAACTGATCAACAATTAGCAGGTCTAGACAGTAATAACCCTGATCTGAAAGCTAATAAGGATGGATCTTACACTATGTGGTTCGGCCCTAAGCCACCAAAAGGCCATGAAAGCAACTGGATCCAGACCATGCCTGGTAAAGGTTACAGTGTTTTATTACGTCTTTATGGGCCGCTAGAACCTTGGTTTGATAAGACATGGAAGCCAAGTGATTTTGAGTTAGTAAAATAATATCAGTTAACAATAGGATGTGATGGGTGTCTTTAAGCTGAGTTTGCTTTGCTCTCTTTGCTTAAAGACGTATTCACCCCCTATAATGATGACGCGCAAAGCTGCGCCGCTGTTTGAGATTAGGCTATGCCCAAGGAGAGTATATTGCATTTGGTTATGTTTGATATTGATGGAACACTCATTGAGTCTTGTGATTTTGACGCGGATTGCTTTTTTGAAGCCGTTAAGGTTGTAACTGGTTATGAGTTAAATACTGACTGGGAAAGCTATCAGAACATTACTGATGCAGGCATTTTAGATGAATTTATTACGCGGCATAAATTGGATCATCAGCGAGAGCTATTACATAAAAAGGTAAAAGATCAGTTTGTGCAGCTAGTTTCATCCCATCTTGCCATATCACCAGCGAGTGAAATTGATGGCGCTATTGATTTTTTACGCCAGCTACAGTCAAGAACAGATATAGAAGTGGCAATTGCCACAGGTGGTTGGGAAGACACAGCCAAAATAAAGCTTCAATCTGCTGGTTTTGATGTGTCTGGTTTGGCTTTTGCTTCTAGCTCGGATGCAATCCAACGAACTAAAGTTATGCAAGTTTCTGAATCCCGTTGCAGTCACCAACGCTTTATTTCAAAAACATATTTTGGTGATGGTGTATGGGACCGGCGCGCATCCGAAGCGCTCTCGTATAATTTTGTTCTTGTAGGGAATAAATTGCACCATAGCAAGCAAATCGATAATTTTCAGAATGCACAACTAGCAATCATGCATATCGGCTTATGACAAATAAGGCTGGATCGCGCGAATATGCGATCTCCTTCATTTCCAATGTCGATATATCAGCCTCAGCCGACACCTCGTTTCTTCTGAACATGACTTAAAGTACATCCAGCTTTAAATAATACATAAGTATTTAATAGTTAAAAATAAATTGATAATATGGCATCACAGCATATTGCTACGATGCTTTCTGTGCTGATTCAGCCTGAACATTTAACTGGTTTAGTCAGCTTTTTATACAAAGCGTCGTGGTTATTACAATTACAATATAAAGAGAGGGAACGATGAAAAGGCATTACTTTTTGGTATTTTTGGCCGTATTTTCAATAGCTGGGTGCAGTCAGAGAGATCTGTATGATTCTTTCCAGGAATACCAAAAAAATGAATGTATGAAATTACCAGATACGCAGTTTGATGATTGTGTGGGAAATGCAGACAAATCTTATCATACATATAAAAATGAGCGTGATGAGGTCCTAGGTAATATCGCGCCTTATTGAGTAAGCGATTAGCTAATCCCTTCATTCTCACCTATCTTATAATGAGTGATTACTGATTGACCATGAGTGCAAAGCACACGCAATATGGGGATGGTCTATGCAAGCTCTGGATGTGTTCTTTGGTAAACTTTGGCTGCAGTATAGCGCCATTTGCCCGCAGGCTCTTGCTATTCATCGCTTGTTTGAGAGCGAGGGTGAGGTTCTGGTTAATGACCATGTCGCTTTTCGCACGTTCGGCAACTCTCACATTTCGATTGATAACCTCGAAGCTGAAATTTTGGCTATGGGTTATCATCACCTCGATTCCTACGTTTTTGACGACAAAAAGCTGGATGCGCGTTGTTATATACACGGAAAATCACCCACCAAAATATTCATCAGCGAATTGCGTTGGCAAGAATTATCTACGCAAGCTCAAACCATCATCCATGACCTTATTCAGCAGACGCAAACACACTTAAAAACAGACCCAATCGATGAACTCATTCCGCTGTTGAGTGCGGGTAGGCTATGGGCTTTACCAAGTTATGCCGACTACCTCACCTTACTTGATGAGTCTGAATATGCTGCCTGGTTATCCGTTTGGGGATTAAGGGCAAACCATTTCACCATTTTCGTCAATCATTTGCAGAAGTACTCACAACTATCCCAGGTGGTCGAGTTGCTGCAGCAGCAGGGTTATCAGCTAAACACTGCAGGTGGCGTAATAAAAGGCAGTAAAAACGACTTATTGATTCAAGCCGCCACTATGGCCGACAAATTCACCGTGGAGTTCAAAGACGCAGGCCAGCAAGAGATAAGTTCCTGTTATTACGAATTTGCCCAGCGTTTTAACCAGCCCGATGGCCTGTTATATCAGGGTTTTGTCCCCAGCAGTGCCGACAAGATCTTCGAGTCTACTGATGTAGGCAAGCCTTTATGACTCAACGTATTGTAGTGCTCGGTCTTGGCCGTATCGGCGGGGCAATCGTGCAGCTGCTCAGCCAGCATAATAACGATCAGCACAAGTATCAAGTGACAGGTGCAGATAGCGATCCTCAGGTTGTTCAACGGTATGCCAAACAGTTCAACACTTTGCTGATTAACAACCATGATTATGCTTCGATTTTAGCCGATCAAGATGCGGTTATCTCTGCCCTCAGTTTTAACGACAACCCCTATGTTGCCCAAGCCGCACTTGAAAGTGGCTGCAGCTATTTTGATCTCACCGAGGACGTCCGCTGTACGACCGCAATTAAAAAAATTGCCCTTAACGCAGCGCCCAGGCAGGTATTTATGCCCCAGTGTGGTTTAGCGCCTGGTTTTATCGGCATACTTGCGTACAGCTTTCGTAAATACTTCAACAAGCTCGACAGCTTAAAACTCCGAGTAGGGGCGCTGCCGGAATATCCTTCCAACCAGATGATGTACAACCTAACCTGGAGCACCGAAGGACTGGTTAACGAATATGCGAACCCCTGTGAAGCGATCAAGGATCATGCTATCGCTCAAATTGAGCCCCTAGAGGGGCTTGAACAGTTTTCTATTTCCGGTGTTGAGTATGAAGCCTTCAATACCTCAGGAGGCCTGGCTAATCTTTGTAACACTCTTAACGGACAGGTACGTGAACTGACTTACAAAACCGTACGTTACCCAGGGCATTGTAAGTTAATGAGGTTCCTGTTTCATGATCTGCGATTAGGTGAGGAAGGTAAGCGCCGCAACATGTTAATGGAGATATTGGAAAGCGCTGTTGCCACCACCAGGCAAGATTTTGTGCTGGTCTCTGTGGTCGCGACCGGTTACGTTGAACAAAAATTACAGCAACGCAGTCGCACCTTTTTGTTACGTCATACCGCAAAGCAAAGTGCCATCCAGATCGCGACCTCCAGTGCCGTGGTTACCACCTTAGATCTCATCCTGCATGACAATAAAAACAGAAGCGGCTTCGTAGAGCAAGAGGTACTCGATATTGAAACCTTTCTCAACAATGAATTTGCCAAACCATATCGTGATGCCGAGCTCAGTATATAAACGAAACTTTAGGATGCGCTAGCATATAAAATTCGGCTATATGAAACTTAACTGTATGAAAATTAAAAGTACCCAATATTCTGCAGAGGAGGTTATCACTATGCAAGACCAGATCATTAAAGCAGTTCTTCCCCAACTTTATGACAACAATCAACAATATGGCTGTGCCTACATTGGCGCTGTCCGTTTCGATAACGACACCCGTGCCGAAGTCATCAGTCCAATTGACGGTAAAGCCTTTGCCTCCATAGCCCTTGCCGAGCCGCAGCAAATGAATACTGTGGTTAAAAGTGCCTACACTGCATTTCAACAGTGGCGAGATGTGCCCGCACCCAAAAGAGGGGAGTTGGTACGTCTGTTTGCCGTGCAACTGCGGCAGTTTAAACGAGAACTAGCCAGCATCATTACCCTTGAAGCGGGCAAGCCTTTTCAGGAAAGCCTGGGCGAAGTGCAGGAACTTATCGATGTGTGCGATTTTGCCGTTGGTTTGTCCAGACAGCTCCATGGCTTAACCATAGCAACAGAGAGAAAAGACCACCGCATGATGGAACAGTGGCACCCCATTGGCCCCGTTTTGGTTATTACCGCCTTCAATTTCCCCATGGCTGTCTGGGGCTGGAATGCCGCGCTGGCAGTCATTTGCGGCAATAGTCTGATCTGGAAACCATCAAGTCAGTGCCCGTTAAGTGCGTTGGCCTGCCATGATCTATTGCTGAAAGCGATCAATGAGTTTGACGGCAGCAGCGCTAGTCACGATAGCAATAGCAGTGATGACAATAGTAAAAGTAACAGCGCTCTGAGCAGTATCGTATTCGGTGAAAAAAGCCAGGTAGAACATCTGGTCGATAAACACCATATCGCATTAGTCTCTGCCACCGGATCGTGTAAAATGGGCCGTGCGGTAGGCACGCGCATTGCTGCCAGAACGGGACGTTCATTACTGGAGTTGGGCGGTAACAATGCCATGGTCGTTTGTCCAAGCGCTAATTTAGACCTGGCGATACGCGCCATCACTTTTGCAGCCCTTGGCACCAGCGGTCAGCGCTGCACTTCGCTAAGACGCCTCATCGTACATCACAGTTTGAAAGATGAGATCATCGCCAAACTCCACACTATCTATACCACGGTTAGCATTGGTGATCCGTTTGATGAGGAAAACTTGATGGGCCCGCTGATCAGCCAGCACGCGGTAGAGACGATGCAGTCAAGTATTATGGCGGCACTGGCGGAAGGTGGCACACTGATCACCGGCGGTGATGCTTTTGTTCACCAAAAAGCGGGTGTACAAATCCACGGATTTTATATTACGCCCGCGATTATCGATATTGATTACAAGGCCGATATTGTGCAGAGAGAAACCTTTGCTCCTTTGCTCTACATTCATACCTACAACTCGTTAGAAGACGCGATAACGATACACAACAGTGTCAGGCAAGGCTTATCGTCCGCAATTTTTACTCGTGATCTTTCTGAAGCGGAGACTTTCTTAAGTGCCAAGGGCTCTGACTGCGGTATTGTCAATGTTAATATCGGCACATCCGGGGCAGAAATTGGCGGTGCGTTTGGTGGTGAAAAAGATACTGGGGGCGGTCGGGAATGCGGATCCGATGCCTGGAAAAACTACATGCGCCGGGTAACCAACACCATTAATTACGGCGATGAACTGCCACTGGCGCAGGGCATTAGTTTTGATATGCCTGACGCTGAACCGGAGTGAATGGCTTGCTATTGACGGTGTTTTAAGTGAGGTTATGTTATTCAAGCTTTATAACCTGATCATACTGTGAACAACTAACCCTAACCGAGGAGTGATCATGTCAGCGTATTTTGCCGAAATAAATTGGACTCGTGGTGCAGATGAAAAGTATATCGATAATGAATATAGCCGCGGCCACGAATGGATCTTTGATGGGGGAGCTCGCATTCAAGCATCATCATCGCCCCATATCGTGCCTTTGCCATTTTCTGTTGAAGCCAATGTGGATCCTGAAGAAGCATTTATTGCCTCTTTGTCTAGCTGCCATATGCTGTTTTTTCTATCCATTGCGGCAAAACTAAAGTATGTCATCGATAGCTATGTAGACAATGCTGTTGGTGTTATGAAAATAGACAGTGACGGCAAAATGGCCATGACCAAAGTAACGCTTCGGCCCCGTGTTTCGTGCTCAGGTGAAAAATTTCCGACAACCGAACAACTTGAAAAAATGCACCATCAAGCACACGAACAATGCTTTATAGCCAATTCGGTTAAAGCCGAAATTGTGATTGAAATACCGCCTGTACTTGCATGAATAATATTCCCCTTGTAGCGTTTCAAGTTTGTATAATTCGAGCAACACAAAGCCCTGAGGGATAAGTCATGGATATTGAAGCAGGGTTTTGGATCTGAGGCTTTGAAGGTGAGCATGATCGTCTCCCCCAAATCGGTGAGCTACGAACTGTCTATGTTTATGCTGGAGGGGGGGCAGAAAACGGTGGTTAAATAAGATCCCATCGCTTTCTGTCTTCTGACATTACAGGTATTTCACCTTTGTCATTTTAAGTTAATACGCGTTTTATTAAGCTCGGTTTTGCTTTAAATTAGCTAATGCCAGCTTATCTTCATCTTTAGTTACTTGATAATCGGCAAGTAATGGAGGTTTGCGGTTGCCTGTTGGTGGCTCTGCATTCTTGCGCATTTTCCAGAAGTACCAAATAGCATAAGGTACGTGTACGCAAACGTTGAAGATGCCCCAGTATTCTAATGCGGCTTCGTTTGCCCAAGCGGTAGAGTCCATAACCAGCGCAAATACATCGCCGTTGGCACGCATAAACAGGTGGAAACACAAGGTATATACACGGGAGATAATGTAGAGTTCAGGACGACCTTTAAGTAAAGGATAAAGTTCTGCTGCGATTAAAATACAGCATGAGCTTGCAAAATAACCTGGGTTTTCGCCATAAACAAATGCCATGTTCCATGTTGTGTACAGGAAGTTCCACATAGCTGTTGAAAAGAAGACGAAGCAAGGTGTTTGTTCTTTTATATCTACAGCCCAAAAACAAAGCTTACTTTTTCTGTAGCGAGGGAATGGAATTGTGATTGTTAGGAGCAAACCGGCAACGAAGTTGAAATAAAGTCCGTTGGATAAATCTTTAAATGTTGCTTCCAAAATGTTTAAAGAAAGGAAGAACCAAAACACATAAAGCGGCCAGTCACCCCGGAAGAAAATCGCAATTCTGCTTTTATTCTTTTTGTAATACCATGAAAGGTGAGTACCACCGATAACAAATGCTACTGGTACCAACATACTTAATGTTTTCGCCCAGCGGAACCAGCCATGTAAATGTTCTGGCCATAATGGGATAGTCAGTAACATCAAAAAGAACCAAACCGCGGTAAATTTGAGATGTTTGCGCATAAAGTCAACCATCAAAACTAAAAAGACAATGTATCCGGTCATTGAGACCACATATGTCCAAATAGGAATTTCCATATTATACTCCATTGTTTCCGGATCTTATCAATCCGGTAATTTTTATGAACCAGTGAATTAAATAAACGTTGTAATTTACTTTTGTAATTTCTATGTTGTACTTAATCAGCTGGAGTTGAATCATCAAGCTAGATGAATTTGGCAGGTAAACATTATTGAAGTTGGGGGATTTTTATTTTTTAAAAGACGAGTTGTCATCTAAAATACGTTTTCATTAAACCGAGAACTTAAATTAATATTTATCTTTAAAATAATGAATATATTATCCGCTCAATCTTTTATATTTTTGAGACATTGATCGTAAATTTAAAATAACCAATAAATATCAATAATATAGAGGTATATGGTGTGACGTATATTAGTGTGTGGTTAATTATTTGTTACGATTTGGGTGGGTGGTTAGTGCCGGGTGAATAATATATTGATCACAAGTTCTAACCTATTTAATTAATGGTTACATTGTTAAATAGACACAATGAAATAAGACATGTTGTCTGTGTAAATAAAGCTAAATATCTGATTGTGTATATATAATCTGGATCCTGATTACATTTAACACCCTGTCACCTAAAACTAGTTATTCTCTATTGTGGAGCTATGGAAAGTTTAATATAGTAATTGGTTGAATAACTCGACCAAGGATGAATTTAATATTATGGATAATTTAAAAAATATCCCTATTTCGATCAGTGAAATGATGAAGGCTAAATCTTCGCTCGCTAAAAAGATGCAACCATCACAATTAATCAGGTACGAAGGTCTTTCACAGTTACTTGAAGCTGATGTTTATGTAAAACATGAAAACCAAAATTTAACGGGTAGCTTTAAAATACGGGGTGGCATTAATTTAATGTCCAATTTAAAGTGTAAGGGTGTAAAAGGTGTCGTTACCTTCTCGACAGGAAATCATGGTATTTCAATTGCCAAATCAGCAAACTTGTTCGGACTTAAAGCCGTTGTGGTTGTTCCTGAAAATACCAACCCATCAAAGAAACGCCTGATAACTGAAGCCGGAGCGGAGTTGATTGAAGCAGGTTCAACATTTGATGAGGCGTCATTGGTTGTAGAGTCAATCTGTGAAAATAGAGGCTTTTATTACGCTCATCCCGCCAATGAACCGTGCCTTATTAATGGCGTTGGCACTGAATTCGTAGAGATTTTAGAAGAATTACCTGACATTGATGTTGTTGTTTTGCCATTAGGGGGGGGAAGTGAGGTTGCGGCCGCAACCGTGGTATTTAATGCACTCAAGCCTGATGTTGACATTATCGCAGTGCAAGCAGAAAAATCCTCTGCTGCATACCAGTCTTGGCGAGAGGGGCATATTATCGAGTGTAGTAATGAAACGTTTGCAGGTGGTTTTGCTACAGGCACAGCTTATGCGACGACATTTAACATTTTCAGAGAAGAGCTATCTGATTTTATTCTATTAACAGAAGATGAAATTTATAAAGGTATCGCATTGGCTGCTTATTATACCCGCAATATGGTTGAGGGAGCGGGTGGCTCGACTATCATGGCAGCGCTTAAAATGAAGGATAAACTCAAGGGCAAAAAAGTCGTCTTGCAATTTAGTGGGGCCAACGCCTCTACGGAAGAGCTGAGTCATGCTTACAACTTAGATTGTTTTTTTTGTGGCTTAAATCCGTAATTTAAACCAGCAATCAAGGTGATGCCTATAATCAATGGTTTGGTATGGCATTCGAGAGGTCAGTCTGTCGGAAGTTATAATGTAAACAATAGTAAAAACAATAGTAAAAACAATAGTAAAAACAATAGGGAAAATAATGAAACGTATATTGACTAGTATTTTCGTGCTACTGAGTCTGCTCGCATTTCCATCATGGTCGAATAATGCGGATTTAAAGCGCGCATATGAAGTCCAACAGAGTGATACTCAAGTTCAGGGCGTTGGGGAAGTTATTCGAGTGTTAGCGGATGATAACCAAGGTTCCAGACATCAAAAATTTATTCTTCGCCTGGGCGACCGCCAGACAATTTTGATTGCTCACAACATCGATTTAGCGCCAAGGATCCCCCATCTTAATGTTGGTGATATTGTTGAATTTAATGGGGAGTATGAGTACAACAGCAAAGGCGGTGTTGTTCATTGGACGCATCACGACCCCAGAAACAATCATCAGCATGGCTGGCTAAAGCATCAGGGTCGGCTGTATAAGTAGGCCGGACTTCAATTTTTAATTAAAGACAATGGGGTCAGTACGACCTCATCACCTTCTACTAAGCCTTTTCTTACTTGGTAGTTCTCACCCAATTGGACCAGTCGGGTTTTTATCTCTCCACCATCGATAACCTTAACATAATCAAGTTGTCCCACTTTATACAACGCTTCAGCCGGTACTGATAACACCCACTGGGTATTGACAGCTACCCGCACTTTGCCATAACTACCGGGAAAAACAGCGTTGCTGTCACTGAGCCCTATATTGACCAGAAAACTCCGTGATGAGCTGTCAGCGGAAGGGGATACTTTTGTTACTGCACCCTCTCCGACAAGTCCCATTGTCGGTATCTCATAATGCAGCGCTGACCCTAACGCGGCGTGACGGATCAGTGACTCTGATATGCTGACGGCTAACTCTAATGTTTTGGGATTATACAGCGTGAGCAATTGCATACCTACAGAGGCTGTATCCCCAAGGTTAATCTCTCGGGATGAAATAACCCCATCAAAAGGCGCGGTAATAATGCTATAGCCAAACGTTGCTTCGGCTTCGGTTACTGCGGCCTGGGTTTGTTTGAAGTTGGCTGATGTGGTGTTTAAATTTGCTTCGACCTGATCATATTGGGATTGAGAGATAAGCTTTTTGCCGAGTAATTCCTTAATCCGTTTAAAGTCTTTGCGGGCGGCATTGAGTTGCGCCTGCGCCGAAGAGAGCGCTTGTTCGGCCTGAAGCACTCTGGCATCGAGATCATTACTTTCTAAGCGAAGTAACACATCACCTTGAATAACCGGATCCCCGACATCGACAAGAACTTCTGCAACCCTTGCCGTTAATCGTGATGATAATACGGCATGTTGATCCGCAACGACCGTACCAGAGAATTCCCGCTGATTAAGCACCGCTTCTTTTTTTAATGTGTATGTTTGCATGGCTGGATAGTCACTGACTTTGAGCAAACGTTGTTCTGGTAGTTTTGAGGTAAAGAAACCCGCCATATAAAGGAATAGCGCAGCAAGAATAGAAAAAAGAACCAGTGCTTGAATTAATTTTGAATGTTTCATATTTCTTCCTTATCAACTTGAGCTAATCCATGCCCCGGAACATTTTTATAAGCGAGATTATAAACAACGGGGATCACGAGTAAGGTAAAGATGGTCGATGCTGTTATGCCAAAAATAATAGACCAGGCCAGGCCATTAAAAATAGGATCGAGCGTGATCACTATGTTACCTAACAAGGTCGTTCCCGCCGTTAATAGGATGGGCCGCATTCGAACCGCGCCCGATTCAACCAGTGCGGCCTGCAGCGGTTTACCTGCCGCTAGCGACTGTTGAATAAATTCAATTAAAACTAACGAATTACGGACAACGATCCCGGCAAGGGCGATCATGCCGATCATGGCCGTTGCGGTGAACAGGGCGGGGTTAGGGTAACCGCCGATGTCACCACCGAGACTATTGATTAACCAGAATCCGGGCATAATACCGATGACAGTCAGCGGGATAGCTAACATAATGATCCCCGATACTGCAGGAAGTCCGGTCTGGAGCAGCATTACCACAAAGACGCCAAATAAAGCCGCAGCAAAGGCAATGCCAAGATCGCGGAAGACATCCACCGTGATCTTCCATTCACCTTCACCGCTCCAGATCACGGTGATGTCATGGTCGACAGACCATGAGTCTCCGGCCCCGTTGTTAAGATAATGGCGGTCTGAAAGCGGGATCCGTGACGTTTCCGATTGACTATCTCGATCAGCAACTACGTCTGCGATCACTTCTCCCGGAACACGTCCCACAGGTTCGGCAAACACATAGACAACGGGTTTAAGGTTTTTATGGTAGATGGGTTGATCACTATCCCGCTTAACAAATTGACCTAATTCTGACAGCTGAACCAGTGGCTGGGGGGCATCAATAACAGCCCCTTGTACCGTTGCTTTATTTATTCCGGCCTGGCCGCGGATATAGAGCGACAGCAGGGTGTTGATATTGTCGCGTTGTGATCTTGGCAGCCTGACCAGGATCGGCAAGGGATTAATTTCCCTTTCTGACTGTAATTGACCTATCTCCAGGCCTCTATTTGCCGCGACAATGGTTTTATTGATATCACGGACCGAAATGCCCGATAATGCGGCTTTTTCCCGGTCAACAACAAATTGCCAGGTTTCAAAATGGCCCTGGATCGTGGTATCAACCTCAGAGACAAATTCTTCGCGTTTCAGGCGTTCAGCCACAATGTTGGCTGAACGCTGCAGTCGGTCATAACTGGTTGTGTCATCGCCATAGACTTCGGCTGTGATAGTCGCAATAACGGGTGGACCAGGAGGTACTTCAACCAGCTGCATATAAGCGTGATATTTGTCTGCGATGCGTTGTAGCTCGTCACGTAAACGCGTCACCAGTTCATGGGACTGGTGACTACGACGATTTTTGTTGGCCAGGATAATGCGCAATTCACCCTGATTTGGCTGATTTCGCATAAAGGAGTGCCGCACCATCCCGTTAAAGTCCATCGGTGATGCGACACCGGCAAATCCAGACACTGACGCTATCTCAGGTACGGTGGTGAGATAGGCTGAAAAATCACGCAGGGCATTGGAGGTATCAGCAAAACTGGACTGTTCAGGCATATCTAAAATAAGCTGAAATTCATTTTTGTTGTCGTAGGGTAATAATTTTAAGGGGACAAGACGAAAAACGGGCAATGCGACAGCGGCCACAAAAAGTGTGCCAACCAAGGTTAAAAACAGCACGCTGCGCTTTTTACTCTGGAGTAAAGGAAGTAAAATTTTACTGTAACCGCGGTACAGTACTGTCGTTTTCACCTGGTATAGCCCTTCATCTTCTGCACTTTTGAGTATTTTTTTGGCCAGCCAAGGGGTGATCATAAAGGCAACGAAAGTACTAAAGATCACGCTGATTGGGACATTAAAAGCCAGTGGTGCCATGTAGGGGCCCATCATGCCAGTAATGAAGAACATGGGGATAAAGACGATAATAATGGCTACCGTTGACATCAGCAGGGCGCTGCGTATCTCAGCCATAGCCAGGACAATGGCAGTCGATTTTGGCAGATCTTTGCGTTTTAGGTAGCGTTCAATATTATCAATACTGGCGATGGGATCATCAACGATAAGTCCCAGCGCTAAAATAAGCGCAAACAGGGTGACTCGGTTAATCGAGTAGCCGAACGCCAGATCCATGCCTAATGCCGCGCCATAACTAATTGGGATGGCAATACCAACCACAAGGGCACTGCGCCAGTTAAGGAACAAGCCGACAAAGATCACCACGGATAAAATCGAGATACCTAAACTTGAGACTAAATTGGTGACTTTGCTGTCTGCTGTTTGGCCGTAGTCGCGGATAATATTAACTTCAACCCCATCGGGAAACTGTTCCTTTTGCAGAGTATGCAGCTCATCGACAACACGTTGTGCTACGGATACGGCATTCGAACCTTTCTGTTTTGCCACTGCAATGAAAACGGCAGGATATACCCCGCTGGCTGATTGCTGTGCAGAGCCATATTGTAGCCAGGTGTCACTGTCAGCCTCTGTCGGGCCATCAATTATCGTGGCGATATCTTGCAGATAAACAGGTTTGCCGTTAACGACATTTACAATAAGATCTTTTAACTGTTCGGAATGGGTAAAGAACTGTCCGGTTTCTAATTTATATACAGCCCCCTGTTGGTGCAGATAACCCGCATCGAGTTTGCTGTGACTAAGCTGCAACGCGTTTTGGAGATCATCAATCGTAGTTTGCCGGCTCGCCATTGCGGTACTGTCTAACGCAATCTCTACACTTCGGGGCTGACCGCCAATCACGTTAACGGTATTGGTTTCAGCAATCGCCTTTAATCGCAGGGTGGCCTGTTCGGCAATTCTACGCAGCTCGAAATTTCCGATTGCATCGGGTTTAGTTGAATATAGTGATGCCACCACAATAGGCACATCATCAATTTCAATCGGTTTAATGATCCAGTTGTGCACGGAGGGAGGGATGTTATCTTGATTTGAATAGAGTTTGTTGTAGAGTTTGACGAGCGCCGCTTCACGGCCTTCGCCAACATAATACCGCACAATGATCTGTGCGCGACCTTCCATCGATAATGAGTAAACGTACTCCACACCATC